>NZER01000516.1 GCA_002690445.1 Candidatus Pacearchaeota archaeon | reverse complement strand
TATTCTTCGGCCATAAGGCCACCAAATTGTCGTGCGCGGAGGCCGGCGGCAAACTCATCGGCCGGATCCAAGGGTTGGGTCCAGACGGTGGCCTGCTCTGGGCGTGTTTAATTTTATACAGTCTTGTTTAGACATGGGCTTGCCGGTGCCCGCTAGTTTTGATAGGCCGAAAGCGTGACCATTTGTGCCTCTTGCAGAAGATGCCAACTGTTTCGCACTCCAGCGTCCTCCCGCACCTTTTTCCCACATTAGCTGAAATTCGCGTATACTCCAACCAAGTGTACAAAGTGGGATGTTCATGGCCCTTTTATACGCCTGGGGTCCGAGCGCTCGATCCGGTGTTGGCATTTCTATTGGGGCGCCCTGAGAAGTTTGCGTTATTGTAGGCTTTTTATAGGCTCCTGGCTGACCAACGCATTGGTTTCCTTGCTGTGTCATTCCTGGCGGACATTGTTCTTGCATTAATACTTTTTGCAGCTCTTCTTTAATGAGTCGTTTGAGTCGAGATTTAGTCAATTTCATGGG
The DNA here is from genome assembly GCA_002690445.1 of Candidatus Pacearchaeota archaeon. Next base: position 6,314 of record NZER01000516.1, on the reverse strand, counting down.
TTGGGCTCCTTACTAATAATAAGTAGTTGTATAGAAGAGGAAATTCTTTTTTTTATTCAGGACAAGATACTGTTTTATATAATGTAGCTGCATTTTTAGCTTCGCCTGGCTTTGCGCGCGTTGGCCTACATGAGGTGCCGGAGCAATATATCTTCGTTTTTTCACGATAGAACCAAAATACTTTTCCAGGGTCTTTTAGATCTTCATAACATGTATGACCTTCTTCTTCTTGTAACACCGATATTAGTTCTTCTTGAATGATTTGTTTAAGTTGAGATTTGGTTAAATTCATGAGCGTTTTTTCCGTGAGGTTTGATAATACTTATCATACTTCTTTTCATAGCCAGATTCATCATCTAGGGGCGTAGGAGGTTTTTGAGACTTCTGCCACGTCTCCCAATCGACTTTCCCTTCGAATTCGGCCGCGATGCGAGCCTTCTCCTCCGGCGTTTTTGGCACATATTGTACAATTTGTTTACTTTGATGACATGCTAGTTCTTGTTGATATGCTTTTCCAGTTAGCTTTCCTAGGCTCCTGCAGCCCTCGTCACATGAAACCTTAAACGCCCCTTCTTGAAACTTTGGAGCGTATCTAAAGAGTCCATCGTACCAAGCATCCGGGCGATCTTGATATCCGCATCGCCGGGGGTCTGTATATTTCGGCCCTTCGGCGTCTTCTTTTAATACATTTTCTATTTCTTCTCTGATTAGTTGTTTGAGATGAAATTTGGTTAAGTTCATGGAAGACGCCCTTCTTCTTTGGGTAATGCTTGAATTAAGCTTTGTACGGCTCTCTTACAGGATCCTGGTACGCATTCCATTAAATCCATGGCATGTTTCATCGCGGGGATCCACTCCTCGTCAGCGATTGCGGTTATTAACTGCAGTGCGATTGGGCCGCATTTAATTGCGACCATCAAGCCGCCGTCTGCTAAGCATTTTTGTACATCTGCGAGTATTTTCTCTAAATCTCCGGTAGGTAGTGCTGTTGCAGATATGTCGTCACCAAATTCTTGGCCCATGTCTAGTTCTAATATTTTTTGAAGTTCTTCTTTTATGATTTGTTTTAGGTGTTGTTTAGTTAGTTTCATATAGAGCGTCTCTCGTAATAATAATTAGTTCTTAAAATTTTATAAAGCTTAAAGTTTCGCTATTCTATCTGCAATTAATTTTATAAATTTTGCATCTGGAGTCATTGATGGACAGCAATCTGGTGCTATTAAGTTTATAACTTCTTGCAAACGACCTTCTTCAATAAGTTTTTGAATAACACCACCCGAAGGGTCATCTTCAATAAGTTTTTGAATTTGAGATTTAGTTAGTTTAGTTAGATTCATAATATTATGGTTTTCTCCCACTAGTTTTTATTGCATTGTATTGTAAGTAGTTTATTAAATTTTTAAAAATCTTCGGATTCAAATTTTTCGAACTGTTTTTCTTGCATGGCCTTTAAAGCAGTTTTATGTTCACCACCCCACTTTTTGTCTGGTCCATATTTGGGTAAATAATCCTCTATTGCATCTTCACCAAGTAATGTTACTAAATCTTCATAAAAACGCTCCCACTCTTCATCAGTTTTAGGAGGTCTATGCCATAGTTTAGTTGTTTTTGTAAGTTTGGGGCGTGTTGCTGGAATAACCGGTAGTTTATGGGCTTGAGGTAATAAATTAACATCGAAAAATCCACCGCCGGTATCCTCTTGGGTTCTTAATCTGCGGTATTCTTTTTGCCATTCATCGCGTTCTTCTTTAGTTTTAAACCATTTAATCTCTTCTTTGTCTTTGCTGTGTAAATAAAGAATATATCCAGCTGTGCCGAGAGCCGGGTCGTCTGCTTCGTTATAATCATCGCTTTCTTTCCAAATTAAATATCCGACAATTGCCGCCCCTATAATGGCAATTATTGCGCATATCCACGGATGCGTTTGACAGGCTGATTTTGCTGCAGCAATCCAACTTGTTACTGTAGACTTCGGCGCGCGTTCTATCGCACGTTCAATCGGCTTTATCCAGCGCGAACTCGAATCGAATTCGATGCCATCTTTTAGCAATTCTTCATAAATAATTTGTTTGAGGCGGGCGCGAGTCAGGTGCATATATTAATTAGTTGGTGGAAAAAGTAAAATTACGAAAATTTTTTTTAGACTAGTTGGTTAAAGTTGCGCGGCATCTTGAAGAGCAGCGCGGAATTCCTCATCATCTTCAATAAAAATAATATCTGGCCTTTCATCGCAAATGCTTTCAGCGGCGTATCCGTTAAGGCGATGTGGTGGTTCTAAAGCCCATGCTCTTTTTTGGATAAGTTCGTAACAATTGCGCTGACTAGGGTCGAGACCTTGTTCTTGTATTAAATTTTGTAACTCTTCTTTGATGATCTGTTTAAGATGTAATTTAGTTAATTTCATAAATACTTCCTTTAACAATAATAAGTAGTCATATTAAAATTATTGTCCCTTTGTTTGTTGTTGCTTGTTAAGACCTCTAAGGCCATTACGAATACTTGTCATAAAAGGGTTCATAACTTTTTGTACAAGCTGCCGGGTACGGTCTTGGCGCAATCCAGTGGCTTTTGTCCACTCTTGCGGGTTGAATAGGATATTCATCGCTCCTTCCCATCCGTCATTTATTAATTTTAAGGGCCCTTGTTGCGCTTGTTGTTGTTGTGGTTGTTGTCCTTGTTGCGCTTGTTGCTGCTGTGGTTGTTGCTGCGCAGCTGGGGCGCCCTTCCTACCCTTCTTTTTGCAGATATACCATTTGCGAAAAGCTAGGCGCTCGTTCCAGCCAGGCTGCCCTTTTTTAATACTTTGCCAATTTTTAGGTAATGGCGGCTTCTGCCCGCAGGGGTCTGCTTGCGTGGGCAATCTCTCCGGCAGTTCGTCATCGTCTTTGAATTTGCTCTCGTCTTTGACAGGGCGCCTAAAACTCTGTTCCTGCAGAACTGTTCGTAATTCTTCTTTAATAAGTTGTTTGATACGTGGCTTGGTTAGTTTCATAGTCGTTTTCCTATTTACATATTAATGTTATAGCGAACGCGCTTTGGCTCTCCTATTGGCCTTTTCTTCTTCGCCTTAAGCATAAGAGCGCTAGCGCCATCCAGCGCGGCCTTAATTTTATTAACTGTTTCTGCGTCAATCTTGCCTATTTTAAGCAGCGCCTGTAGAGCAGCATTAATGTCGCCCAATTGCGATTCGAGCTTTCCAATTGGATCTTTCACACCACTCAGCGCAGCGCGTGAAAGACCCCCGTAACCGGCAACACTTCGGCCCGGTCGGGATGGCGCCGACGCCGGCGCGGGTTTCGGCGTCTTAGGGTGAGGCGCGAGGATATCAGCCGGGCCAGTTTGGCCGGCAGCGGCGACGTCGCTATTCTTGGGTGAAAATGGGTATCCCGCAGGCAATTTAGTCCCCTTATTTTTGCATTTGTACCATGCGCGTTGATCCTTGAGAACAGCGCCGCTTGGGTCTACTTTACGCGAGGCCTTAGCGTCGCCGGGCCATAACGGCTTTTTTCCGCATGGACTGTCTTGTTCTCGCAATACTTTTCGTAATTCTTCTTTGATTAGTTGTTTGATTTGTGATTTGGTTAGTTTCATCTTGGGCCCTCGCTATTATAAGTAGTAAGTAAGTTTCGAAAATTACTTGGAGATTTTTTTTAAATCTGGAAATTTGGGCTACGATTCATGCATGTACTTAGTCGCGCCCTAACCCCTTGATATTATTGATCGCGACATACATTCCGGTATAGGGGGGAGGGGGGGGGGACCCCCTATCTACTTGATTTCATTAAGTTTTAATTAGCGTAGGTTTCAGGTAGTTTGTGAAGACCGTTCATCGCTGCTACACCTTGCAACGCCATGGCAGCGGTAAGTGAATCTGATTCTGGTTCTCCTTCTTCATTAAGGTAATAACCTGTACCGAATGGTAATATCATTAGTGCTAGCTCATTAGTCATAGCCATACTTAATAGTTTCATCTGTGTATTCTTCTTCTCTTTCATCTTTTTATATTGTTATTCTCCGACCTGTTTTGCAGCCAAGTCCAAGCACAAACGCCTAACGCAAGGCCTGTGCCGGCTTGGGCTAATGGGTGAATCAAGGTCAAACTAAGTAATGCGCCGCCTAACGCAACGCCTATTAAGTAAGCTCGGCTGAGTCTGTACAGCCAATGGTGTGTGTTCATTTCTATCTCCACTAGGGGAAAGTTAAACTAACTCCCCGTAATCATTGAGGGTGTAAAATATATATTATTACTCTCGGCCCTCGTTCGGAACGCAGCGCGTGTCGCGTCCCTATAGTAAGTATATCACAACAACGTAAAAGTGTCAACCTTTTTTGTTGGCATGGTTCTTGCTATTGCTAATTGCGTGCCAATTATAAAGGCTTGACGAAGGTGCGAGCAGAGTATAGACTAGTTACACCTCGTCAATCCCGTAAATTCTCTTATTTACTTATGGATGCACTTTTAACCTCTCTATTATATTTCATTGGCTTCCTACCAAACCATACTTTACAAAATATTAACAACAGCGCCTGTATTTGTAACAATACGCACTCGACGACCATCGCAATAGCCTTTGGCGTGAATATAAGCAGTTTGTTCGCAACCATGCGGTCCACTGACAATAACCCAGTCATTAGCAATCATTCTTTCGATGTAAAACATTTACTTTATCCTTTGTAAAGCAGCCAAAACATATGAGAAAACAAAAAGCAACCCGCTACAAAGAGAATTGATTTTATAAGTTTTCTACTCATATTATAAGTATATCATCTGTGGAGCGATTTGTCAAGAATTATCTTTATGTGCTCTCGTTAACTAATTCTAGGTCCAAATCGCAATACCAGCCGCTATCATGGCCGCAAGCGACTTCAAAAACGTAAAAGCCGGTAGACTGTTCGAGCGCATCAATGATAATTCCAAACTGTTCAGGATTATCTATTTGAGCAGCATTTTCTATTGTTGCTCGGACTCTTACTAAATCGCCAACTTTCACTTTTTAGCTAAGTCGCCACCTTTATTGAAATAATATGTAACCGGTGGGCGCATCACAACAAAATTGTGTGGCACTTCGACGCGAATGCGTACTTCATTTTTTGCCGGTCGTCCACGATTTGCACGAGTAAGAATGTCGCCATTTTGAATCATGGCTATCGTCTTTGTAAAGTGTTTCCGTGGTCGCCCGTGTGGTCCGATGAGGGGACGCACTCCTTTTAGTTCTCTGGGCTCAAGTGTTTGTGGATTTTGCGCTATAAATTGCTCAATCATTTCATCCACTTTATCTTGAGGCATTTCCATGAATGCTTCTTGTTCTTTTGTTAATACTTGTTGTTTCTTCACTAAATTCTTTCCTTTGCTCTCGCAATATGTTTGCATTTTTGTCTGTAACCATAACCAACACACTCACAACTCCAAGAATCGTCTTTAGCGCGTTTAACAGTATAATTATTCCCCTTTGAGCCCTCGACCTTAAATATCTGCTCTTGTGCGTATACGGGGTCTTTCTGGGGCTTTTGGAGGGGTTTCCACGTTACTTCATCGAGCGTAGTTCCTTCGGGGACTTCAATCCACGGTTTGTCGCCTGCTACGATATAAGTTTTCCCGCTAGTGTGACTGCGGAAAATGGCGGGATTCAATAGGCTCTCGACCTCGTACATTATTGGGTGCAAGCCTTAAGGAATCTTGCTTTGTTAAAGCGTGGGTTGGTTTTGGCTAGCTCACTAGCGAACGCTGCTGCTAGCTCTTCTACTACCACTCTATTAGCTGGGTTGTTTTCTTTAGCTTTTAAGACGGCGCTGAGTACGTCTGCGATAAGTTGGAAGTCTTTTCTAGTCATTTTTGGCTCCTTTTGCCATTATTTATATATATATTGTCGCATATTTGCAGTGTTTTGTCAAGCATAAAGTAAAAAAATTTTCGATACGCACGTTTTTACTTTTAAGAGGCGGCGGCGACCACTTCCAATTCGTCGGCCCATCGGTTGCCTACGTGTCCATCCATCCACCGAATGGCGTACATCGTTTCTCCGAGATGGTCATTGAACACACCGACGACCAGGCCAAGGAAGCCATCGTTTTTGAATTTTACTAAATCACCGACTTGCATTGATAACCTCTAACAAACCGCAAGACATATTCCCAACGTCGCCATCGCTCCAAGAAACTTCAACCTCTTGGGCATCGCCTATCTCTTCGGGGTCAACACAAGTAATGACGCCAAGGCTGCCACGAAATTTAACTAAATCACCGACTTGCATTTATAACCTTCAAGTGCTCCGCGTTAAATTGCGTGACTTTGTTGGTGCCTTGCCATATCACTT
>NZER01000515.1 GCA_002690445.1 Candidatus Pacearchaeota archaeon | reverse complement strand
TCGCTTGGACAGCCATTGTCCTACCTCTAATGAGACCGTGTCTCAATTCGCGGGGCTACCCCGCCGCCGCAAGTCATTGGTATGCAACAACTTACGCGCCCCCTCCTTACCAGTCTGGATACTCGTTGGCGTCGTGCCAAGCCTCATCGGCCCAAGTGCCGTAACCATCATCCAAGCTGCCGCCATCGTCGCAGCACCCACAGCAAGGCGCATCCTCGCATTGGCCCTTGGGCTGGTCGGGCTTCACCACCTCGCCAAACTCAGCCTTGGCATCGGCGTAGAATTCTTGGCTGGTGGGCATCATGTCTCTGAAGTCGTTCATCATGGTATAAATATAACACTTAAAAGGTTAATTGTCAAGGGCTAAGTTACTCACAGGTTACTCCCTGCTAAAAAATTCTCGTTGCCAGAGTGGTCCGCCCAACAGTTGTCGTAAACAAACTGCACCTTCATGATGAATTTCCTTTTGTCAAATGAAGGATGAGTGGCCTCAAAGAGGCTCGCATAGGAGTCGGTCAAATCCTCCCTGTTTTCCTGATCATTGATCTGGCCAAGGATCTCGGCAACGAGGGTGAAGTGTTTGCGGGTGAGTTTGAGGGCTTTTGCTTCATTGATTAACATGAGATAAATATAACACGTAAACACCCATTTGTCAAGGGGTTTTTTAAGAAAAGTTATTCACAATGAGAACGAGTCTCAATTCGCGGGGGAGGCGCCGCCGCGCAAGTCATTGATTGGCAGAGACTTAACTCCTATTGCGCGCCTATTACATTCGCTTTCAAAAAGCTTCGAGCCTCCAGCTTTCTCCACCGTCATCAGAATAAGCATCTTTAGTTTTCCCGTCGCGACAGGCGACTTCAACAATTTCCATCTCGCAACCATAATCATCAAACGTGTGCCAAGAATTTATAAAGCAAGGTTCATTATCAATGATTAGATAACCGAACTCGCCTTCTCTAAATGGTGGCATCCATGTTATATTCTTTATGCGTGTTTTCCCGTATTCCATAAGTCCTTTCCAGTAGTTCATTAGTTGCTTTGTAATAGTCTCGTGATTGCATCCCTAATCACTGCCAAGGCCCAAAGAAATAAACAGATGAATAATCCATTCACGTGGGCCAACACAAGGCAGAGGATAATCGCAACTAATATACACGCTCCAATAATCCATGCAATATCTGTGAGGTGTGCTCTGAGAAATCTACGCGCGCGGATGGTGGAAAGGCGCAGATATCTCTTTGCTTGTTTAAGGTTAATCATTTTAGAGGTCTAATTCAAATCCATTGTCATTCAACAAATCTTCTGTTGCTGCCTCTACCATATTCCAGAACTCATCTTCATTCTTACAATCATCATTCCAGTAGTCACTGAAGGTGATGGTGTCTGGCAAATCGTAAACGCTACAACCGAGCCTACGCTCAACAGCAAAGTTAACTTGACGCTTGAATGTTTCAAATGTTAATGGATAAGTCGCGTGGTTTTCCATCATTCCGAATGGTGTCATTACTTTTTTCATATCAATTTTTTGAGTTCGTGTGGTCGTTCTGTTTGCGCTAATGAAGCAACATCGTGGTGCAATGCTTCAAGTCTTTTCTTCGCTGACACGTTGCGTATGCCAGCAATGTTATTCCAATACAAAAGCAAGGTTAATTCTTTGAGTAGTTCCTCTTTGGTGAGAGTAGGTCGTGGTAATGTACAGTCTGTCATCTTCTAATAATATAACAAAGTTAATTCTGTGTCAAGAGCGGAATCATTGCCATTACCTTGCTCTTGCCGTTCTCGCTATAAATCACGACCTTGCGAGCCGTAAAGATGGGTTCGTAAACGTCCTCCATAGAACGAAAGGGATTTGTGTCGCGAGTCATAAATGTGCGATACTTATAAGGATTATAGACAACCTCAATCCATTTATACATAGGTTCCCATGCGCGTGTGTCGTCTTCGTGATAGTTTGTGTTGCGACTAACAGGCACACCACACATTTCTATGTCAGCCATGCTCTTGGCGGCATCCTTGGCCCAACCAAGCTCAAAAGCATCGTGATACATATCAGCATAATGCCAAACAGCATTGATAACGTGTCCACGAACAACAGCGTGAACATTTTTGCGTTGCTCATCGCGCACACGCTGGTTGCCTTTAGGCCCGACGTGAAAGGTAACGCCATCCATAACATAACAAAGAGCGTGACCCTCAACCAGACCATCCTTACGAACGGAATAAACGACCTCATCTTTGAAGTGAAGGTTGCGATAGATATCGCGGCGTAGAGCTTTCCTGACCGCCTTCTTGTCGGTAATATCGTATAAGGGCATGATTATAGCCTTTCAACATAGTTCAACCAATGTTCAACGTCACTTTCATTCAACCAACCTTTAACGGTGTCACCCCAATCAGCAGGGTCAACCATGCGGTCGTTAAAGAAACAACCAATCTCATATAAGCCCTTATCGCTACCGTGAGAGAACTTATGTTTAACTACTGAAATATCGTAGTTATTCTCAAAGCCAACTAACGCTTGCTTCCCACCCTCTCCGTGTGTGTCGGATACATCTCTAAATTTTAATTCTTTGAATGTCATAATTATTCCTCCTCTGTTCCGAAGATTCCGTCTTGGCAGCACTGACACAAGCCAGAGATACCGTACTCCTTGCGGGAGAGTTCGTCACGGAACTCAATGTTGAATTCCCCGCACTTCACGCACTGACCATTGCTCATGGCGATTGTGCGGCTGCGTCCAAATAGCCGAAGGGCCATTTCTTCTTTAACTTTATCCATGTTGTTTAACATACCTAAATATAGCACAAGAATGTTACTTTGTCAAGGGCTTTTTTAATAAAAGTTATTCACATAAGAGCGGGGCAACGTGCCCCTGCTCCATCCCTAATTCCTTTCTATAATGTTTGCTGGGTGTTTGGTGTTAATGTACAAGTCCATTGTGAAGAACTGAAAGCCCTGATCAGGGAAATCTTCGTCTTTCGAGAAGCTGTCATACAACTCCACTAATGCTGCCTTGTGTTCTAATAACCACTCTGGGTAAGTGAGGTCATCCCGATACTTGTTCAATCTGTTATTCATTAAGGCAATGTAACACACAAACAGGTGTTTGTCTATAGCTGGAGGTACGATTGTGAATAACTTTTTCCTACCTCTAACGAGAACGAGTCTCAATTCGGCGGGCTGCCGCGCCGCCGTAAGTCATTGGTACTCAATGGTTTAAAGAACTATCACTGTTACAAGCACACCAATTAGAATACCGACAGCAAAACTCATTCCAGCGTGGTGGTAAGGGGAATGGATTTCACATATGTTTTCTTCAATCACTTGCCCTTCGTCGTCACACTCTGCCTCAAAATATCTAGTCATAATTTTTTAAGAATGTTATTTTTAAAGAAACTGAACTTCAAACCACACAAGCCAACCTTCCTCGTTCATAGCTGTGCTTACGAGGCGGTCAAGGAGTTGAACAATAATCCATATGACGGCAACGCCAGTTAATATATCGTAATGGTATTTTTTCATAATTTATTAGGAGTTTGCAACAACTTATGAGCCGAGCCAGTATTGTATCCAGTGACCCACGTTCAAGCGGTCGAGGTACTGTAACACAATCCACGCAACGACAACGCCTGCGATAATATCATAATGGTATTTTTTCATAATTAAATTTAAGATACAAGGAGCGGCGTTAAGTGCCGCCGCCCCTTGCTTGGTTCCACAGGTGCTACACCGTGAGGCGAGCAGGGACTTGCTTTAGCATCTTGCTTTCATCGATATAATCATCGACTTCATTGCTAGTTGCCTTACGCAAATTTTTAACACGAACGGCGGTTGCTGCGTTCTCGTGGCGAGTAGTCCACACACGCGCAGAATTTAATTTGCCAATTGCTCTTTCCACCCTACCCAACACGCTGTTGAAATAAAGGGAACCATTCCTGATTTCTTTTGTTTGTTTCATCACTTTCATAAGTTTAGTTTAATTCTGTTACTTTGTCAAGGCTTTAATAAAGAAAATGTTTATCGCAGCCACGACAATGAGGACAATTACAATTTCTATCATTTGTTCTTTTCATTTTATACTGTTGCTAGTTTTTTGTCACGCTTTATCTTTTGCAATGCAATGCTCGCCGCACTTCCCTTGGGTTGTGTGCCGTGAATTAACAATGCAAAATTCTTTTTCCCAAATGCTGCGTGGGTGTCGTCGTGGTCAATTTCCAATCCTTTGTCGATTGCCTCTTGCTCACTATAAACAACGAGAGCTTCTTTCCATCCGTGCAAGTCAATCATTTCATCATACTTGCCACCACGGGAGGCGGTAAGCACAAGATTTTCAGGTAATGCCCACTCCAAAAAGAAATTCAAGCTCTTGGAATAAGAGTAGAAAATTTTGTCGGGGTTCTGCCTTGCCACATCAATCCACGCTCGCAAATAACGCTTTGAGAAATAATCCCCGCCTACGTGGACACGCATAATGTCAAACTTTTTGGGTAAGCTTTTGTTGATTAACGCGGTGGTGTGAGGGCAGTTTTCAAATCCTGCTTCCTTGTCTAGCTTTAGAGCTTGTTTTAACAATTCAAAATTGTGCCAAACCATTTTACGCAATGACGGATACGTTGCCTCTGCACTAGCGGCAAAGCATCGCCACTCCGTGTCTGGCCCGTCTTGGATCTTTCCTGTTTCGCGGTCTGCTTTTGACAAGCAATCTTGTGCGGCAGGACACGACCAACCAGCGGGAAGGGTGAAGGTTTTAAGTATAAGACGCATTTCTTTGAGCATCTTTTTCAACTTGGAGTTGGGTTCTCCGAACTTTAAGAGTGTCATTTTCATAAGTTAATAATAACAGGTCGTTGGATTAAACGCGAGCTTTTTTTGTGCCGTTCCAGTTGTAACCTTCTAAATCCACCTCGGTGGCATAGACCGCGCCCGAACCGGCGGCAAACGAAACGAGGTCTGGCTTGTTCTCCACGGCCTCGAAACGTGCATTGGCAATGGGGTGCGCCAAGGCTTCGGAAGCTGATTCATTATCCTCCATCTCTGGGTGATTGTTCCAAAGTTCAAACAAGGTCGCGTTGAATATAGCTTTCTTGAGCTTTTCGGTGGTTGTCCAGAAATAGCCACGGGTGAGAGTTTGCCAGTGAAATTCTCCGTCAGTCGCGCCGTGATTCCAAAATGAATTGAAACGGTCAGTCACGTCTTGTTCGTTGCCTTCGATTCCGACAGCAATCTTGCTGCCACAGTTCTGTTGATATAGTTTTACTTTCATTGGTGTCAATTATACAGGTTTGAAATAGGATAACGAGCAAAAGTTATTCACAATTGCCCTTGTGTTTTGGGTTACGACGGAAAGAGCCTTTGCCCTTTTTCACTCGATGTTCACGGGACGCGCTGCCCATAAAACCAGTTTTGCAAATTCGCGCTTTGATTTTCCTTGTTTTCATACCTAAATATAACACACAAATGGCTGTTTGTCTATAGCTGGAACGAAAATAAATGTAAATAAATGTCTTGACAAAGCATCTGCGGCGGGGAGCCCGCCCGCGCTAAGTCATTGGATTGCAACGACTTAGGCGGGGGGGTGTTGTAGCCTACTTTTTAGCGATGTGCTTTTTCCAAAGTTCCCAAGCTCCGATTTGCTTCATCACTTGGTTATATAATGGCTTGTCTATTGTACCATTTTCGTAAGTGTCCTTGCATGGGTTTTGACTGTTACAATTAACGACACGGATTCCAACAGTAGTTGCGTCACGCGCGACTTTGCGCATTGTATTGATTTGGATTTGTTCCTCTTCGTTCACTCTGTTTTGCGCGTAAGATATTTTTTCTTGTTTGACAATTTCAATATCACGACTGTGTACCTCTGGCCCGTACTTAGCTTTACGCGCCCATTGGTTCCATCTTTCCCCTACTCCAAATCCGGCTTGGTTAGTTTGACCGCTATATGTATAGAAGTCGGGCTTTTCCATGTACCTCGGAGTGTAAGAGGAACGTGCGTTTTTGGTTTCACTTATCCAGCTATAGTTTGTTTTCATTTTTTTTTTGTGTTCTGTTTTTTATGTTGTACCCCGCGCCCCTCAATCAAGGGCGCGAGGTAATTTGATGCACTATTCAGTAACTACGATTTCCTCGTTCTTTGGAGGAGTCCATAGCTTATTCAAGCGCGTCGAGTTGCGAGCGGCGAGGTCAAAACGCTTTAGCACGTTTGTGGTCACGCGATTCGCGTACTCGAAACGAGTGTCAGCAACTTCATGCGTGAGGTGTTGCGTCACGGCGTTGTTGAGGTTGTAGAGGTTGCGGTCAGCATCCTCATCGTGCTTTGGCTCATTCCAAATCTTGGCAACGGATTCGCGCACCTTGTCAGAGAATACCTTCGCCTTCGCGAGGTTCTGAAGGATTGCCAAGCCTTGCTCTTGGGTCAATTCGGTTTGGGCCAAGCGTCCGTAAGTGGACAAGCTGTCTTTGAGCTTCGCCAAGGCGGAGTCAAGCGCATCTTCGGTAATGATGTCGCCGATGTTAACACCCGTGGAGTGCTTCTTTACCATCTCCACTTCTTTTTCGGTGGTGGTCATGCCATTGGTGCAAACCAAACGAACCAACCCCAACGCAAACGAAATGCGGAGAGTGCGGTCATAAGAATTTTGCGCGGTGAGACGGTACGCCATCACATCACCAACAGCAGGAACTTCAGCCTTAAACAAGTCGCCTTGCAAGTCGTACTGCGCTCGCATTTTTCTGCCGCCTTCGGTCACAATGACCTTGCGCTGCACGTCAATGTCGCGAGCGGCGAATGCTTCATCTGCACGCCCAAGAACGTCAGCGTGATTCACCAAGCCATAACGCTCGGTTGTCCAACCCATAATCTCATGGTTATCCTCACGGATATTCATGAAGTAACCTGACTTACCCTCTTTGGTGGGGTGCGGAACCTCGACTTGCTGGACTTTGAAGTCAAAGCCAGTGTCGATTTCTTGTTTTGCTAGTATGCTCATAATTTTCTTTCTCTTAACTGTTCTAATCTTACATGAAAGCTAGATTCAACGCAAGCAAAAAAGTGACATTCAAGCAAATAAAATTTCTTAAAAAGGGGTGTTTTCTCCGATGTGAAAATCCTCTCATATAAGAAATAATCCACCACCATACCCCACAAAAACAGGGACGAAAGCCAAAATAATTACCCCCTTTAGCGCTCATTAATTGCCATAATTGATTGACAAATAAGTTTGTCGCTCACGAATGATTGACAAATAAGTTTGTCGCTCAAAAAGGGGAGAAAGTGATTGGCAAATAATGCTTGACAAACGAGGGGCGCGGGGGAGGCCGCGCCGCCTAAGTCTTTGATAATCAAGAAGTTATAAAAGAGTGTTCATGCGCCACCATGAATATACCGTACGCGGTCTTACCCACACTGTCGTCCTCGTTGTGAGGATGCTACGGAGGCGTGTCACTCGGCACTCTCTATTTATCATGGCCTGTTACCCAGCACCACGAAATAGCGTGTCCGTGCTGTGCCACATGACTGCACTCAGCTTTATGCAAGTTGCGAACTCGCTGTCTTGAGTTTGACCCCAAGGCTGACACGGATACGTAAATTAATGGGAGGTAG
>NZER01000514.1 GCA_002690445.1 Candidatus Pacearchaeota archaeon | reverse complement strand
TGTCTAGTGTTGACTACAGAATTGATGTGGTAACACCAAAGGGAACGTACACAATACCTTCTTGGGAATTGTGGAACAAGATAAGACAAGCTTGTAAGTTGCATGGAAGTATTAATGGAACAGAAATTAAAGTGTTTCATATAGCAGATGGCTTTAAAGATAAAACTGCTGTTTTGGAGAGTAGATGTTACAAAGTGCTAACCAAGGACAAGGATGGTAAAGAGGTAGAAGTAACCTTACCTAAAAAAGCCGAATAAGTGTGTAAGTGAAAGATTGGCTAGACTTGCTATCAAATTTATCACCTCGATAAAAGTGTTATTGGGTTGATGCCAATCCACTAATCACCAAAGGTTACAATGCATCGTGATGGATATGAATACCTTAGATATGTCAATAAATTTATTCGCGGAGAAGATGTTTCACAAAGAGTATCTTACTGCGATTTAGAAACTAAAAAGGCGTTATATGAGGTGAAAGGAGTTAGAATTTTTCACATCTCTAATAAACAAGCTGCGGGTTTGGGAAGGTATCAAATTCATGAAGGATATCACAAACAATTAAAGAAAGAGGCTGATAAGAAAGGTAAAACAGCTCTGTATTTGTTTGTGGTGAAGTTAGGTGGCAGAAAAATGTTTAGAGGTATGAAATGGGAAACTGTTGATTACGCTTTACGAACAGTTTCCAAACACTTCAAGAGAAAAGATGGAGCAAAAATACACTGTTTAAGTGTAAAAGAGGTATGGTAAATAAAAAGGAGGTTGAATAAAATGAAGAGAATTTTAATAGGACAAGATTCAATTAACCTTCAGGATTTGGAAGGTATTGAAGATGGAGATGAAGTAGAAATAGAGATGGGTGGAAAGAAAGTTATAAAGAAGATAAAAAACACCGAACTATTTGAGGGACAAATTGTGAGAGTGTTTGCACATAGACCAAACAGTTATGAATTTGGTAAAGCTGGTAATAGACATAAAATACACTATTACAGTATAGAAGACGGCATAAAAAAGATGACAAATGCTAAGAGATTAGATGAGTTATCTGATTTGTCTTTTGATGAGATAAAGAAGAAGGAAAGTAAGGATGTTGAATTAAGTTTTGAGGAGTTGAAATAAAAGATTCTTATAAACAGGAGGATGATAAAAATGGTAGAAAGTGAAATTGTAAAGACATTTAGTTGGGTAATGGGACATAGATTAGCGTTCCACAAGATAGGTTGTTCTAATATTCATGGACACAACTATACAGCAAAGGTTACAGTAAGAGGAGAGATAGATGAATCGACAGGGTTCGTAATGGACTTTAAAGATTTAAAGAAGGCAGTAATGCCATTGATAGATGAGATGGACCACTCGTTTATGTATCACATGAGTGATAGGTTAATGTGTGATATCTTTAAAGAAAATCCTGAATTGAAAAGTATTCAGATGACTGTACAACCAACTGCTGAGAATATAGCTAGGTATATATTTGATAAGATTAAAGATGATATACCTGTTATCAGAGTTAAAGTATATGAGACAGCAACTTGTTGTGCACAATACAGAGGGAAATAATGTCGTTATCAAGAGATGAATGGTGGAAGGAGTACAAAAGAAGATGTACTGAAGCTAGAAAACACCATATTGATTGGTCAGATGAGAAAATAAAAGTAATTGTAAAACGTGATATGCCACGAATGGAGAGTAATGAATATGAAAGTTAAAACTGTGACAGCGTGGACAGTGAAAGGCTTAGATAAGAAAATAAATAAGTTTATAGAAGGTGCTGATGTTCGTGTATTGAATATTAAACCTATGACTAATCTATTTATTTACGAAGTATTAGTAATGTATGAAGTATATGAAATGAGGTGAACAAAAATGTTAAAAGAAATAAAAGCGGGAGAGAATTGGATAATTGAGAACTTACATGTGGGAAAGGTTATTGTGCAAGCTGATATAGACTTTCTTAAGAATAAGATGAAGAATATTAAGCAAGTGTTTATAGATGTGGAGAATAAGGTTACACAAACTGAGAGTAAGTGTAATAGTAAGATTGCTGGTATGCAAACAAGAGTTGTAGAAGCTGAGACTAGGGAAAGGTTAAATATTAAACGGCAGGAAACGTTTGGTAATACTCAGACTCAGGTTGAGGAATCAAGACATAAAAATATTATGGAAGAGTTGAAGGTTATGAAGGAGTACAATATCACAACCTTTAATAGAAGTTCGTATCCCTTCTATCCTAGATATGATAGAAAGAAGTTTAGTAAAGGAGGAAAGCATCAACACTTTCATAAGAAGGGAGAAACTTTAATACGAAAAGAGGAGGGAAAATCTGTAAAACCACAATCAGGAGATAAAACTAAGGAACACTTAAATAAACATGAGAAGGGACAATAAAATGACATTTGACCAAAAGAAGGTAAGGGAAGGAGTAAAGATGATATTAGTAGGTATAGGTGAGGACCCTACACGTGATGGATTAAGAGAAACACCTGATAGAGTTGCGAAGATGTATAAGAAGTTGTTAGATGGTAGAAGTGAGAAACCTGAAAAGCATTTAAAAATGTTTAATGAAAAGGATGCTACGGATATGGTTGTTGTTAAAGACATACCCATTTACACATTCTGTGAACACCATTTTGTTTTGATGACTGGTTATATACATATAGCATACATACCAGATGGTAAGGTAATTGGATTAAGTAAACTAGTAAGATTAGCTAGGATGTACTGTAAAAGATTACAAACTCAGGAACGATTAGTTCATAATATTGCTGAGTGTTTAGTTAAACACTTATCTGAAAATGTAATGGTTTACACAGAATTGGAACATTGGTGTATGACGATTAGAGGTGTAAGGTCACCAGGTACAAAGACTGTTGTATCAGCAGTGAGAGGTAAGTTTTTGAAGAGAGAACACGATAAACAATCTCCAAAGGAGGAGTTTTTTAAAGCAATTGGAAGATGAGAGGACAAAGATTTTATTTTCCAAGAAAACGAAGGTATGGAGGTAAAAAAGGAAAGTGTGGAGATTTTCCTGAATGCCCTCATTGTGAATCTTGTATTGCTGAAATGGATGGAAAGGAGAGAACAATAAAAGATAAACCAGTAGTTGAGATACCAAAAATGAAAGATGCAGAAGTTGCTGAAACAGAGAAGGTTGAAGTTAAGAAGAAGGTTGAAGTTAAGAAGAAGGATGAAATAGATAAGTTCATGGAGGAGTAAAAATGAAAAACAGAAAATCGCAAGCGGCGTTAGAATTTATAATGACATACGGTTGGGCATTTTTGGTAGTTTTTGTTGCTATAGGTGCGTTAGCATATTTTGGAGTACTATCTCCGGATAGATTTTTACCTGAAGAAGAGAAATGTGAATCTAGTTGGAAGGTGGTATGGAGAGAGAATAAATATAATTGTGCTCAATTAAAAGAAGCTATTGAATTAAATTTTAATTTAGCTGAAGATGTGAGAAAAAAGAAAACCATAACTTGTGTTAATAGAAAAACAGGAATTGAGACAACAAACAGTACTAAAATAATACAACACTTAGGAATTAATGAAAAAGAAAGATATATTAAGAATTGTTTACCAAAGGTGGGTAAATGAAAGGACTATTCCAAACTGAGTATGTTGTAAAAAATAACATACCGATTATTTACTTGTTTAGGAGAGAGAATAGAAAGAAACACGTAGAGAAAATTGAAAATATTAAACCTTACTTCTACATAAAAGCTGATGAAGAGATAAAAGATAAAACAAATATATTGAAGATAGAGAAGGGAGAGTTTATAGGGTTGTATGGAGAGAAGTTAAAGAAAATAGTTGCTCACAATCCTTACGATATTTATGAGTTAAGAGCAAGATTCTCACAAACTTACGAAGCTGATATACCTTTTGCGTTAAGATATTTAATAGATAATGTTGATGATAATACAACTGAAGAGTATAGAATCATGTACTTAGATATTGAAACTACAACAGAAGGTGGATTTCCTTATCCACAAAATCCAACACAAAGAATAACGTGTGTAAGTTTTTATGATAACTATACACAAGAAATTGTTACATTAGTTTGGAGAAAGGATTTAAAAAAAGAGAAGAAGGTAGTTAAGGATGGTGAGGTAAGATATTTTGACAATGAGTATGATATGTTAAAGTTTTTTATGCAAGCAGTTAAAGTTATAGACCCTGATATTATGACTGCATGGAATATAAAATTTGATTTGGGTTACTTAACTGCAAGAATGAAATACTTAAAATTAAATTATTTTAATCTTTCACCACTAAACTATGTTAAGGTATACGAACCGTGGAGTAAAGAGGATAAATATGGTGATATAAAAATTAGTGGTAGAGTTGTTTTTGATTTGATGCAGGGTTATATGAATATTAATCTTACTGGTTTGGTTTCTTATGCATTAGATGCTGTTTGTCAAAAAGAATTGGGTACAGGTAAGTTAGACGTGTGGGATTATGATAAAACATGGTTAGAAAACTTACCAAAACTTATTGAATACAATAGAGTCGATGTAGAGTTAATGGTTAAACTAGATAAGAAAATGGATATTATTGGTTATTATGAAGAGATGAAAAATATAGCGTGTATGGATAATATTGACAGTTGTAAATGGTATTCACGTGTAATAGATACTCTTATATTGAGAAAGTATAAGAAGAAGTATGTCTTTCCAACTAAAGGAGAGTATATAAAACAAGAAGATAGAATAAAAGGTGCTGTTGTTCATACTCCACAAAACGGTTTATGGGATGATATTTTAGTATTCGATTACAAAGCACTATACCCCAAAATTATTCAAACTTTTAATTTATCAAAGGAATGTATAGTTGAGAATGGTGAAGTTGAAGATGTAATAGATATTAACAATATTAAGTTAAGAAAGGATAAGGTTGGAATATTACCTTCTATTGTACAAGATTTATTTGATTTAAGAAATATTTATGGTAAGAAGATGCAAGAAAGTAAAGCAGGTACTTGGGAGTATAATATTTGGAGTAGGAAAGACTTTGCTAATAAATTTTTAACAAATGCAATTTACGGTATAAATGTGTTAACTTCTTTCAGAATATATGACCCTAGAATTGCTTCAACTATAACTTTTATTGGTAGAGAGTTAAATCATTGGGCAACTAAGGTTTCAAAAGAGAAAGGTTATAAGGTTGTATATGGAGATACTGATTCTGTGTTTGTACATATACCAAAAGAAAAAAGGTATGGTAAAGATATATTAGAGATTGGTAAGGAGTTAGAGAGAGAAATTAATAAAAGTTTGGTTCAGTATGTTAAACAGTATGGATTAATAAGTCATGAGTTAAAAATTGTATTTGAAAAGTATTATTCAACGATGCTTATACCCAAAGTAAAAAAGAAGTATGCTGGATTATTAAAATGGAAGAAAGGTAAATGGTTGGAAGAATTAGATATTGTTGGTTTTGAAGCGAGAAGGTCTGATAGTACACAATTAGCAGTTAAAGTACAAGAACAGGTTCTTGAAATGATGTTAAGAAAGAAGAATATGAGTGAAATTTATGAGTGGATAATACAAATAGGAAAGGATATTGTAGGTGGTAAGTATAAGTGGAGTGAGTTAGCAGTACCTTCTAAATTAGAGAAAGCAAATTATGCTATGAGTTTACCTAGAACGAGAGCGGCTGAATGGGCTAATAGAGAATTAAAGGTTGACTTCAGTTTAGGTAGTAAATTCCTAGTATTATACGTTAACGAAGATATTATGAAGACCGATGTGGTGGGTTTTGATAATGATGAGCAACTTAAACATTTAAATATTAGATTGAATATTGATAAAATTTTGGATGTTAATCTTTTCATGAAACTTAATACAATCTTCACAAGTTTAGATAAACTTACTGATGTAGATATGTTAAAGAAGAGGGTTTATGGTCAAGAAGGATTAGATAAGTGGTTTCCAACAAATAAAACAATAAAAAAAGAACTTCCAAGTAAGTTTATTCAAGATAGGATAAATAAACTTAAGTTGTTGTGGAAAGATGAGGAAATTCAATCAGAAAATGTGAGAAATGCATCAAAAGTGTTTGGTATTGATGCTGAGAGTTTAAGAAGAGATATAAGTGTTTGGAGAAAGAATGATTGGTGGGATAAATGACTAAATTTATTACTGTTAAACGTGCAAGAATACCACACCTTTGTAGAGGATGTAATGAGATGATTAAAAAAAGAAAGAAATGTATTAAGAGACATATAAGTTGGAAAGGTGTATCAAAAGTAGAGTACTTTCATAGTAAGGAGTGTGTAGAATGAAAACAATTTATAAACAATTTGCAAGGAATATGTTGGCAGGAATAGTGTATTCTGCTGTCTGGTATTTTGGTTTTTTTATATGGATAAAGGGATTCTGGATACCAACAATACTTACTAACATAATAGGATTTTTTGTTGGAAGGTATTGGATATTTCGTGAAACAAGTGGAGTTAAAGAAAATGTTAAATAAAAAGTATAGATATAATATCAACGAAAAATTTTTTGAGGAATGGTCTAATGATATGGCATATGTCTTAGGTTTTCTTTATGCTGATGGTAGTATGGAGAGAAATCAGAATGGTTATTTGGTAGATTTAACATTACAAAAATGAAAAGAATACATCCTAACGTTGAATTACCAAACTGGTTGAAACCTGACCACTTAAAATCATATGAAGATAGAAGATTCGATATTATAAAAAGTACGAAAGATACTACTTTAGCGGTCTTAGAATATCGTTATGAGAAGTTGTGGAGAATTATAGAGGAGTTAGGGGTAAAAGATAAGGTTGAAAAGTTATGGGATAAAATAGATGAGGTAAAAGATGAAAGAACCAAAGGCAGGACAACAAAAACTTAAATTGGAATGGAATATTATTGTTATGACAGCGGATAAACTTATTAAAGGTATAAAAAAGAGTAAGTTAAAGTTTAAAAATATTTATGGTATTCCTAGAGGTGGTATGATAACTGCTGTATTACTTTCGCATAGATTAAATCTTCCTATAGTAGAGAAGAGAGAAATTAGTACTGAAACTTTAATTGTTGATGATATTGTTGATAGCGGTGTTACAATGAATAACTTTAGTAAGGAGTTTGAGTTACAACATAAAGCTAAACCGACTTTCGCTGCTCTACTACAAAGATATAATGCTTCGTGTAGTATCAGTCTTATTGGTGGTATTATAAAGCATGATATGTGGATAGTTTTTCCATACGAGGTAAAATGAATAATGGTAAGTATACCGTATTAAAGACTAATCCAACGGGAAGAAGAAGATATTGTAGACGATGTAAAGGATATACAATGGTTAAATCAGGAATGATTAAAAATTATTGTAGAAAATGTAATTTGGAGTACAAATGATAGATTCACTAAAAGAGAAAGACAGAATACAAAAGATGATAGAGAAGAGTAAGACTTATAAAGAGATATTGAAACATAGAAGGAAGTGCAAGAAGTGGAATAAAGGTTTTTGTTTGGATTGTTTTGGTGGAGGAGTGAATAGATTAGTCATGAAATTGTATTTTAAAGATAAACTAAGAATGAGGTGGTTAAAATTTGTGGAATAACAGCAATGAAAGGATTAGGTGAAGATGATGTTAATGATATCATACAAAGTTTATCATTAAGAGGTAGAGATGGTGTGGGTTATTATATAGCACAAAAAGAAAGTAATGGTATTTGGAATAAAAAAATAATTAATCCTGAAAATATAAATCTTATCTTAGATGTAGAATATAAATGGTTAATAGCAAACTCACGTGCTATTCCTACAACTGAATATGAAACTGATGCTGGTCAGGATTTAAAAAATCAACAACCTTTTATGGGTGAGAGATTTGTAGTTGTGCATAATGGTATAATAGCAAATGATAAAGAATTAATTAAAAAGTATAAACTTAATCCTGAATCTAAGGTAGATACAGCAATCCTACCTGAATTATTTGAAAAGTTAGGTATTGTACCTGCATTAAAGGAATTGAAAGGTAGTTTTGCTATATTATGTTATGATAAAATTGATGATGCTTTATATATTGCTAAAAACTTTATGCCGTTATGTTGGGTACAAGATAAAACAATTGGAGGAGTAGTAATTGCTTCTCTTAAAGAAATGTTACCTGAAAAATATAGAGAGATATCTGAAGAGATATCACCTTATACTTGTTATCAATTAAATTCTGATAAATCTATGAAGAAATATTCACTATATCCCAAAGAAAGAAATAAGAAAGTGTTGGTTGTTTGTAGTGGTGGAATTGATTCTGTTGTAACTGCTTGGGTATATAAGCGTTTAGGTTATGAAGTAAAACTAATTCATTTTAAGTATGGACAAGCTGCTCAAGCCGCTGAATTACTTTGTATTAAAAAGTTAGCTGAGATATTGGAAAGCGAACCTATAATATACGATGCTAGGTCAACGTTTGATATCTTTAAAAATACTTCAAAATTACTTCATCAAAAAGAAGCGAATGCTGATGACCAAATGTTAGATGCAGAATCAACTTTATCATACGTACCAAACAGAAATGCTATTTTAGTTATGATTGCTGCTGGAGTTGCTGAAATGTTACATTATGATATTGTTGTTTATGGCGGACAACAAATGGATTCAGTATATCCAGATAACAATCCTACGTTTGTAGATACACTTAATCAAACACTTAAGTATAGTTTAGATTGGGGTACAAATGTAAAGTTTACTGCACCTTTAATTCATCTCATTAAGCATGAGATAGTAGAATTGGGTAAGAAGATTAAGGTACCTTTCGAACATACGTGTAGTTGCTATTATCCGCAAGTAATTGGAGAAGAAGTTTTAGTATGTGGTAAGTGTGGATGTTGTCAATTTCGAGTTAATGCATTTAAAATGGTTAAGGAGAAGAGTTACGTTGAAGATGTAGATAAGTTTATTGAAAAGTATGTAAAACCTTTTATGTAAAATAATAAAGATGGAAATTTCAGAAAAAGAATTGTGTAGGAGAGAGAAGATGATTAAAACTGTATCTGTTCTTATGAAAACTACAGAAATGAGAGAGAAAGTAAGATTACTTACTCCTGTTTATTATGGAAAAGAGTCTCCTAATTGGCAAGGTGGTAAATCTTTTGAACCTTATTCTAAACAGTTTACAGAAAGTTTAAAACAGTTTATCAGAGAAAGAGATGGTTATTTATGTGTGTGTAATAATTATGGTGACCATGTACATCATATAGATTATAATAAACTTAATTGTAAATCTAACAATCTTATTACATTGTGTGAGAAATGTCACGGTATAACTAACGGTAATAGAAAGTATTGGGAAAATTACCTTTTTAATGTGTTACAAAAAAGAATAGAAGGTGGTGTTAGTGAAATACGTTCAATATTGTGATGGTTGTGGACATCGTTTAACAGTTGATATAGGTGGTGTAAGAAGAGTAAATAGTTTTGAAGTTAAAGTGATATGTACGTGTGGAAAGGTACATATGTTAAAGAGGTAAAAATGGAAATAATGAACATAATACCAGGAAAATTTGTAGAAGAGTATGATAGTCATGATGGTGGACATATGTTATTTGCTCACTTAGTAGGAAAAAACGGTTACACCAGGACGTATAAAAAAATGAAGGGTACTAAGATTTTAGATAATAGTTGGTGGGAACTTCGTAAAAACTTACCAATAAAAACACTTATTCAGAAAGCACATATGATTGAAGCTGACGTATTAACTCTTCCTGATTTTTTTATTGCGGATAAGAAGTTTTATGAGAAGATAAGGAAGTGTTTAAAGTTAATTGAGAAGTTAGATAAAAATATAAAGGTAATGGGTGTTGTTAAAGGTACTAGTTTAAAAGAAGAGTTAAATTCTTTCGATTATTTTAATTCACTTATAGGAATTGATTGGATTGCAGTTCCTTATCCTGTAAGAGTTTGGGATGAATGGAGAAGACCAGAACTTATAAATATGATTGATAAACTATTTAATAGTAGAGGGTTTGGTATAGAGAAACCAGTACATTTATTTGGTGTGAATAATTTGGAGACATTAAAAAGCGAGAAGAGATATTATGTTCAAAGTGCAGATACTACACTAGCTTTTAAGTGTGGTTATTTTAATATTAAACTTCCTATTCACCCAAGTCAAGACCCTAAAAGACCTAAAGATTATTTTGAGATAAAGAAAATTAATAAAAAACAAGAGGAATGTATTAAACATAATCTAAAATGGATGTCAGATTTCAAGGAGTAAATTTTGGAAGAGGAGGATATTGCGATAATCCTTTTTGTCGTAAGTGGATAGCTGTACCAGCAGATGATAAAGGAGAGTTTGTACAATGTCCATACTGTGGAGAGATAAGTGAGTTAAGGAGGAAGAAGTATTTAAGAGAGCAGTAATAAAAGTTTGGAATGGAGGTAAAAATGAATAATATATTTTGGAATTTTATAACACAGATTGACTGGATTGAAGATATGAGAAAAAGACCTATGCATTATGTTGATAAGCAAATTAATGGATACACTAAAGAAATCGAAAGTTGTAAACAAAATATACTTTGGATGGAGAAGGAAAAGAGTAGATGGATAAGAAGAAGAGAAAGAATTAAAACAAAAGGAGTTAATGCAATTGATATGCTTTTACCTAAATATTTACAAAAAAGTGATAAACAAGTAGAGGTGAAAGAGAATGAAGTTTGAAGAACATGCAAAGCAAAGATTAGATAATTGGAAGGGAGAGAATGAATGGAATGAGTGGGATGCAAAAAAATTAATAACAGAGTCACAAGAAGAGTTGGTGGATTGCTATAACTACTTAAATCAGTTACTGTTAAGACATAAAAGTTTGAATGGTATAATTGCAAAGTCGGTGAGTGAGTGTAAAATGATATATGAGAGATTAGAAAAATTGAAACAGAGGTGAAAAATGAAAATGTTACCAAATATGGGGGAAGTAGATATACCAATTGAGTTGTTAGTACAAATAAAGCATGTTGCACAAAAACGATATGACTACTATAGGAAAGAGTGGCAGAGTGCAAAAGCAGGTAGTAAGATGAGAGATGGTGAAGAAAATATTTCAGTAACTTCACTTTATCTGGGAAAGATGCGTGAGGATAGAAGCTTTTACTGGTTTAAATGTTTAAATACACCATAATAAGGAAATGTAGGAGAGGATACATAACGCCCATACCTCAAGCAACATTAGCTACTGTACTAGAGAATAAAATGAAATATACTAAGCAGGGTGCACAGTATATGTCTAATCCTTTATGGGCGATAGTCAAATTATACCGTAAAAAGACAGGGTCCTTCCCCTGGGGATTTCTAACTAAGGTAAAAAATATCCTATCACAGATGGATTTAGAATATAATGTAGTGAACAATATAACCGTTATCACCACGAAAAACGTCGATTTTTCCCAGGAAAAAGTACTCAGGGGGTATCA
>NZER01000513.1 GCA_002690445.1 Candidatus Pacearchaeota archaeon | reverse complement strand
TTTCTTTCATCGGTCACTGTTAATACGCCAGTAGAAGAAATGTAGACAAATCTAAGTGTTCCGTCTATTCTACGCTGTGTAAATTCCGCATACAACAAATCGCATATAATGTTGTCGATATTGGGTATTTGTACAACTTCCCCCGGCTGTAATGCCCGAATTATATCTATAGCATCCGAAAATGGGTCAGAATGTAACATCCTACTCTCTTTTTATTAAATCCAGAAAATAGGTAATATAGTGGCTTTCTTTTCCCTTAATACTATCATGACACTTACGACATAATGTTATCCCATTATCCGCATCGTATCTTAAAGAGGCCGCAGAAGCCCATTTCATGATATGATGCACGTTTAGTCGGGTTTTCTTCCCCTTTGCTTTACACATTTTACAAGTAAAACAGTCACGCTTCAGCACTTCGAGCCTAAATCGCTTGTAAACTGGATCTTCGTAATTTCGCCTCATGGATATCGTGCTCCACCATTCTTTGTACCAATTCCTGAAATGATGTCTCAGGACTCCATTTTAGGGTAGATTGGGCCTTTTTAGAACAACCAAGCAGATAATCCACTTCTGCTGGTCGGTAAAATTTAGGATCTATACCTACATATGGACTCCAATCATCAATATCGACACAATTAAAAGCCACATCTAGAAAATCTCGTACAGAATGGGTTTCACCGGTCGCAACCACATAGTCATCAGGTTCTTCTTGTTGAAGCATTAGCCACATCGCGCGCACATAGTCTTCAGCATGTCCCCAATCTCTCTGAGCGTCTAGGTTCCCCAAACGAAGTTGTGGAAAAACTCCTTCTTTGGATTCCTCCTGTATCACTTTCTGAATAAAGGCCCGTTTGTCTCTCCAATTAATAAATTTCCCAATCCACTTAGTTATTTTTCTTGTGACAAACTTCTCGCCACGACGCTCACTCTCATGATTAAACAATATCCCGCTACACGCAAAAATCCCATAGGAAGTTCTATAGTTTTGCACAAGATGATGTGCTGCTAATTTAGCAATAGCATACGGACTCTGAGGGGCAAAGGGAGTATCTTCGTTTTGATATCTGCTAGCTGCTTTAGCGGCATCTATACCCACACACACATTATCCACCGATAGGTTACGATACACTTCCATATCGCCAAGCTCCGAAAAGTTTTTACCAAACATTTCACTAGACGAAGCTTGATAAAACCTAATACGATCTTTAAACTCAGAATAACGAATAGCCTCTAGAATATTCAAACAGCCACCAGCCGTGACATCCCAAGTTAATGAAGGCTGACTAAATGAAGTCCCAACATGCGATTGTGCAGCCAAATTGAAAATCTCGTCCGGACAATGTTCTTTTATAATATTAGCAACACTAAAGGCGTCGGTAATATCTCCTTCAATAATTGTAATTTGGGGCAAGATATGATCAACTCTTTGAAGCGTGTCTACACTAACTCTACGGGTCACACCTATGACATCATATCCCTTCTCAAGAAGAAGTTCTGCTAGATAGCTGCCGTCCTGTCCTGTGATTCCAAAAATAATAGCTTTCATTTTCCGTCTCCAATGTCTGTAGATATTTTGGCTGCGTGATATAAACCGTTTGCCACTGCAAATAATGGTTCTCGTGCGTGTTTGACTTCTGAGATAGGTACCGGAAAATCTTGACTAGTTAATTCCGTGAGCCTGTCTATAAAACCTCCAACTAGAGAAGTTCCTCCAGACACCACAATCGGCATTTCTTGCTGAACGTTGGGAAGTTTCTTTTTAGGTGTGTTTTCATAAAGTTCCTTAAATTGGTCCACTACATAATTGAGCAGAGACTCATAATAAATAGAGATAGCCCTCTGTATTCCATTTGTAGCATCAGATAAACTAAAATCGGCTTTTTCTTTAAGTGCCGTTACTACGTTGTTGGTTTCGTCCGTATGTTTTGCGGCATGGGAATCAATCCAATCTCCTCCCTTACTTAAACTAAACGCAAACACGGGAATTCCCATAAAAGCGTAAACAATGTTACACATGCCAGCTCCAAAGCTCATTCCAATACCAGTATACATGTTATCGGCTAATTCTGAGTAAACAACAGCCAAACCTTCAGTCATAACATTTATATTTTGATAGCCTAATTCGCTAAACACTCCGCTCAGTATCTGCTTGTGATATTCAATATCGAAGTCTGCGTCTATTGGTTCAGCGGGAACACAGTAGTACAAAACATCATCAGGAGACCTCGCTTGTCCCGCTACCGCTTTTACCAGCTCGGAAACCATGATATTAGATACGGGTTGTTTAGGATTTAAAACACCCTTAGACATGGGTCTGAGACATTCTTGATGGAACAGGTTGGCAAACTTAAACGCATCATCACCTAATACATGTAAAGTGCCATCCACTTTAACGTAATATGCTCCTGAGTTTTTTAACATTGCTTCGCCAAACTGGTTAGCAGATCCTTCTAGAAACTTAGATGGATTTAGTTTAAAAAACGCATCCCTTATTTTTCTAAAAACCACCTCTCCCTTTTCTTCCTCTGCACAGGAAATGAAACCAGTTCCTATGTCTACGCCTATCGCCCTGTGAGCGGTTGTTGTTTCTATGTTTTTGCTATCGGTCATTGAACTTACCTCATGTTGACGGTTGACGGGTTGGCTTCCACGACCACCACATTGTGGACAAATACCATATGCGGGAAAGGGTTGTGGTCCTCCCTTTCTGTATGTTGATGGGCGACTCTTAATACCATCGTAACTAAATCCTATTGTCTTGGTGGGTATACAGTTATCACATGGTTCTTCATTCTGTCTTGTCATTTTTATAAACCTTACCTATTCTTTTGTCACCAAAGGAAGTTTCTATCTTTGGAGTGGAAAAGGGGTTTAAATTAGTACCTTTTATCGGCACATCGTCTTGGGGATTTTGTATTTTTTCCTTCTTCCTATTTTCTTTTCTTCTTCTCTTACCAAAGCGAGTATATTTACCCAAAATGTAGTTAATAACAAACAATAACCACGTTAAACAAATAGTGGCCACTAAACAAAATACAACTATATATATAAAAAATTCATATATACGTGTTGCTCCGGACGAAAAAAATTCACTAGACATGATTAATCTTTGTCCTTTGACGTTTCAGAGGTTAAAAAGGGTTGATCTACCTGTCCGTCGTTAAATAATATATACTCTGAAAGACGTTCTTTCTCGCTTTCCATTGCGAGTCTCATTTTTTCCATTTCGAGACCTAGCCTGTTGCGATACTGAGGATCGGTTGCGATCTTCTTAATAAGCGAAGCGAATGTGAGCTTGGAATCTTCAATTGCTTTCACTCGCTGCTCTCTAGTGCCCTTGAGATCTTTCAACATCGTCGCCTTACGCGCTTGGAGATCTTTGTAGTCTTTAGACAGGGTTTCCTGTGAGGCCCGTATAACGGCAATTTGGCGCTCTAGGTTGACGATTAAATCCATGTCTCTTTGGTCTCTATCTCTACTTTTCTCTTCTCGCACCAATCTATCAGCGATAGCAACTTCTTCTTGACTATCTCGCTGACTTTTTAATATCCGGTTCATTAGAATTTCCAATTTAATTGTATCAATGATCTGCATTTCCTCCGTATGGAATACATCATCTCTAAATTGGCTCCACATCTTTTTGAAATGAAACTCGAACATTTCTAATTCTTCAGCAGAGAATTGATTTGAAAGCTCTTTGTAATACGGCTTCTCTTTTAACTCATTCGCAACAACCGCCTCTTTTTTCTGACTAGCCGAAAAGCCTACATTTTTACCTATCCAGTCTCTCACGGAATCTGGGTCACGATCTAGTTTCTCTGCTATGGACTCTGGAGAAAGAACCTCGGCATTCGCCTCGATAAACGACATTTCTTCAGTTGAAAATCGACCTTTTTTCATAATCTTATACCGTCACACATTTGGCTAAGTTTTTAGGTTTATCGGGATTGATCCCCCGTCCGACCGCTATATAATATGCTAGCAACTGTAATACTATATTACACACTAAAGACTGCGAATACTTCTCGCCCGTGTCCTTACATGAGAAAATAATATCCGCCAGCCCCTCTAGTTCGTCCCGCACCGCATCATGGGTAATAATTACAACAAATCCCCGCCGCGACTTTATCTCCCTGATATTGGATATAGTCTCTGGCCGAAAGTCCCCCGTCACAATAAAAAGACTCGGCACCTTATAATCCACCAACGCAATCGGCCCATGTTTCATTTCCGACGCTGGCATACCCTCGGCGTGGACATAGGCCACCTCTTTGAACTTCAGCGCCCCCTCAAGAGCCACGGGATAATTTGGCCCGTCGCCCAAAAAGATAAAATGATCATATCCTATAATTCTTCCTGCAATAATTTTAATTTCATCACTCCTATCAATCAGATCGTCAATAGGAGCCCCTATGGATGGAATGGAGCCCACTAACTTCATACAGGACATAGTAAAAGTTTTGGTGGCTGCGACAGCATATTCAGGCCCCACATCTAAATGTAAACTCTGTTTGGACATATTATCCAATATAGAATGGGGCGTGTTAGTCAAACAGATAAAATTGTCTGGAACCGCCCCAATAATATCTTTGGTTTCCCCGCTTTGACTAATAGCCAACACATTGTCACACAAAGTATAATACGGAGCCTGACTCGCATGAATGCACCGCGTCGATATTCCCCGCTCCTCCAACGCATAGGCCCCAAACATCCCCGCATGTAGACTACTGCCCGTTGCTATGATATCAACCACATCGAAAATCGTGGAAAACTCGTCGTCGTTTGTAAGAAGAGACTGTTCCTTAATTTCCGACAACATTTTATGCTCGCCCGTCTCATCGGGTTCTGGGCGAAGGGGCGGCACGGGCAACACACAGCTAGCTCTCACTACCCAGCTTAGGTCGCAACATCCATTCTCTAGTAAATACGCCCCATCGCTAAATCCCGCCAGCGCGTTTAAATCACTGCTAACATACCCATTCGTCGTGATATACAGCCGCTTATTTCCCTTAGCCACACACCACACGTCCCCGCCCGCCTCGTTTATGAAAACAAAAGCGTTATCGCCCTCAACTCTGTCATATGTTTGTTCTGCATCGCCCCCATTGAGCTCAATCAGATTAGCAAGCCACTTGGTATCCAGCATGTTTTGTGGGGCGTTTTCAATAACCCCGTTGTGAACCACATAGAAGTCTTCACATTGTTGGGGATGGGCATTCTCTAAAGTAGGCTCCCCGTTAGTGGCCCACCTCACATGACCAATGGCCGCATCGTATTGATAGCCAAGAGATCTATCAAATGCCGATTTATCTATAGGGCCCAGCCGCTTAACAACATTTACCTGACCGCCCGTAATAGCGGCATATCCAAAACTATCATAACCACGATATTCCAATCGAGATAATCCCGTATAGGTATCCTGTAGAGCATTTGCGTTTATGGAGCCAAAAATACCACACATAGTCCTACTCCTCTTCGTCATATTCTCCGTAGATAATATTCTCAATAACTTGTGTGATTATGGCCTTACGGCCTTTAGGCAGAAAAGAGTTGGAGCGGAGTTTGAGATAGTCGCCCCGGAGGTCGGAGGGCAGTTTTTTATCGATCAGGTCCAGCATTTCGGAGAGGTGGGCGTTGTGGACAGTGTGATCATCCGAACAAACGGAGTACAGGGCGGCAATATCCATGGGTTCAAGCAAGGACTTTTTGCGATCTTGAATCTTTTGGGCGTTTCCATAATCAAATCTGTAATAATTATCGCGTTTAAAATTCTTTAGGCGGTTATTAATGTGGGCGTACATAAAGTTCTCAAGCGGCTTGGTGGAATCATATCGTTCCAATCCTTCAACACCCATTAGAAACGCCTCTTGTTCAATATCTTCAATTTCAAATGAGGCAAAGACAAATTTAGGGGCGAGTTTTTTGGCCACACCTGTGATTACATCAATAGCTTCTTGTTCGGTTAGGTTATCGGGGATGTTCATTCTCATACGCTTCCTGCTTTTTCCTTTCCTCTTCGTTATAAGGTTGTCCGTCTATGTAGTGAGGGGGAGAGGGCTGACCTTCACACCACTCGCGGGCGTTACTCATGTCCAACGGAGTGTCGGGATCAGGATCGGGAATAGTTAGGAGATCTTTCACCTCTTTCTCCAATTGGGCGGTGGTTTTTACTCTAAGGCAAGTATCAATTTTTTGTGTTTTTTTCTTGCGTCCCATGTTGAAACTCCGGTGGCTAAGGAATAAAGTTCGCTTCTATATATAATATACACCAAAACGATAGAATGCACAAAGAAAGGGGGCAATTGACACTACTGGGTCCAGT
>NZER01000512.1 GCA_002690445.1 Candidatus Pacearchaeota archaeon | reverse complement strand
TTTCCATTCTTCTTCGTCAAATGCTTTGGATTTAGAGGGGTTCTCTCTAGCCTCTGTCCTGCCTAACGAATAATCGTACACCACAGGATTCGTGGACATAAAGACTTCAGTGTTTTCCATTAGTTCCTCCAGTCTACGCTTTGCCAAGATTTTTGCGTGAGGCATTGCACCACCTTCAAAACCTTTGTAGGCGTCAGGCCACTTATTCAATATAAGATGCAAAGATGAATTGAGAAAATACTTTTTTACTCTCTCCTCATCGCTAACGATATAAGAAAACGTATCGCACATCTCATGCAACCCACCATTTGTTGCGCCGTGATTCCAAAAAGAATAATACTGTCTTTCCATTTCCTTTGGGTCTTTGGACTCAATGCCAATTAGCCAAACTGTTCCAAGTTGCTGAAGTATCAATTTCATACTTACAATATAACCCACAAATGAGCATTTGTCAAGAGACAATTTGTCACACTTGCTTGGCACAGAACCGGCTGCCCCCGCCACACCAAAGTCAAGAAAAAAAGAGCCCCTCCACCCGGAGGGGCCCCCTGTATTTACGAGGTCCTACATATTTCGGACATGTGATGACCGAAAACTATTCTGTGATCACGAGCGCATCATTCTTGGTTGGCGTCCAGAGTTTTTCCAAACGCTTCTTGTTTCGAGCCGCAAGGTCGAGACGCTTCAGCACGTTAGTTGTCACGCGGTTCGCATACTCAAAACGCTCGCCTGCAACCTCATGGGTAAGATGTTGAGTCACCGCATTGTTAAGGTTATAAAGGTTGCGGTCTTTATCCTCTTCGTGAGTTGGCTCATTCCAAATGCCAGCGATTGCTTCGCGAACCTTCTCAGAGAAAACTTTGCCATTGGTGAGGTTCTGAAGGATGATCAGACCTTGCTCCTGAGAGACTTCCGTCTCAGCCAAACGACCATAAGTGGTCAAGCTCTTCTCAAGCTTGCTAAGCGCGTTATCCAAGGCGTCAGCAGAAAGGACATCACCAAGATTAACATTGGTGGAATGTTTTTTTGTCATCTCCACTTCTTTTTCAGTTGTGGTCATTCCGTTGGTGCAAATCAGCCGAACCAACCCAAGCACATAAGAGAGGCGCAAGGTACGATCAAATGAATTCTGTAAGGTAAGGCGATAAGCCATAGTGTCACCGACCTTCGGTACCTCAGCCTTAAACAAGTCGCCCTTGAGATCATACTGCGCACGCAACTTTGCTCCGCCTTCAGTCACAATGACCTTGCGATCTACTGCGATATCACGATCCGCAAAAGCGTTGTCGGCAAATGCTATGGCATCACCATGTTGTACTAAGCCATACCGTTCAGTTGTCCAGCCAAGAATATCATCATTATCCTCTCGGATATTCATGAAATAACCTGACTTGCCGTCACGTGTAGGATGGGGAACTTCAACTTGCTTTACTTTGAAGTTGTAGCCGGTGTCGATTTCTTGTTTTGCTATAATGGGCATGAGAGCCTCGCTTTCTTTATGGGTTTAGGTTGATTTTCTATTCTTCTATCTTACAGGGATTTTTTCCTGAGTCAAGCTTTTTTCTTTGTTAAATTGATAACGGTGTAAGGGGCTCGAACCCTCCCTCGTCCCTATCGTGTCACTGTCTGCCTTCAATGCATCTTCAGCAGTAGCTTTCGGCCACGAGCGGCAGGATGCCTGTACCTTGTTACAAAGGCTTAATCCTGCTTCCAATCTCACCGTCATACATATAATGTACCACAGAAAAGGGGGTTTGTCAAGGGTCGGAAGTCATTTTGTTGAAAAAACTTTGGCACGGCGCCGCCGGCCGCCTTTATGCCAAGTCAAGAAAAATTTAATATTATTTAGAGTAGTATATATTGCCTAGCCTTTATTTATTTGCATTATTACATTTGTTATTTGCGTATTACGACATAACCTGTCAAAGTCTGCTTTCAAATATAATCCTCTACTATATTATTTACACTCTATTAAAAAACATACATTATTATTTATACATTTTGATGCTACACTTATTTATATTAAAAGACACAATAAAAAAAGCCCCCTGAGTTAACAGGGGGACTGTTCCCATACAACCAATATGGACCCCGACTCCGGCATCGGGCGCGGTTTAACGCTACACGGATAAACTACTTCTTTAAATCTTTGAGATACTCTAACCCCTTGGTCGTGATGGAACGACCACTGGTTTTAATCTCCATTAGATTGTGCTTCTGCAAGTACAATTCAAAATCCATACGCAAGCACTGGGCAGTCAACCCCGTCTTGGCGGCAAGGTTAGTAAGACTGCACTCCTTCTTCTCTGTTAAATAATTAAGAACTTGAATCTCAATTCTATTTAATCCTAAAGGCAGAATACCAAGGGCGCGACTCAACTCAGCCCAAACCTCATTGGTCATCTTATCGCTAGATTTACGCTTGAGCAAAGACTTAATGTTGTTGCTCATCTTCTGCGCTGCGCGAGCATTACCACGAAGGACTGTTGCAATCTCCTTCTTTAAACCCTTATCAAAGATAGTGTCAGGGAGGTTGCGCTGAAGAATCTCACCTAGTTCATCAAATGAATACTCCTCTAGGTCTATGCGATCACAACGGTCAATCAAAGCATGAAACAACTTATGTGCTTCCGTGGTGGCAAACATAAAACTCTGACGCCTAAAGTCAAAATCAATAGTATAATCTTCATAGGAAAATGAAGTACGATTATCCCTATTGGGATTAAGAATAGTCAACAACGCCATACTCACATCCTTGGGTAACTCAGATGCCTCATCAAATAGAACAGTACAATCCCTTTGATTGACATGAGGGATGATTACTTGATTGATGAACTGTCCTACAGATCGAAGCGTACTGCAATTCAATTCAATAAAGGCTTTAGGTATGCCGCTTTGTTTTAGGTTCTTGCCTGTTGCCTTTGCCATCATGGTCTTGCCGCATCCTTTAGGTGCAATGAACAAGAGGTGGGGCAGGATACTTGAGGCAGTATAGTTTTCCAAGTGAAATTCAAGTTTCCTCTTGGCGATAGGTTGCCCAACGATGTCAGGCCAATAGTTTGTTTCAGTCATAGGTTGTATAGGTTTACCAATCTTCTTTATGTAGTTCTACTGGTTGCATGGCAGTTTGGTTCTTGGTGGTAGAGGAGAAACTTTCCGTCTCTAGGTCTAATGCTTCTGCGAAGCGTCTGCTAACGACGATAGTTGCGTCCTCCTTTAGAACACGGTTTAGCTCCCGAAGATTGATTTTAACGAAGCTACCCGCACCTTTTGTTTTACCTCTTGCCATTCTATAATTATACAGGGTTTTTAAAGAAAGTCAAGCGAATAAATTGAATTAATTTTCTTTTTTATTCGGGGCAAGTATGTCCATGACCATGCCATGTACTCGTTGAGCGAGCTTCTTCCCAAGAATACTATGGGGATTAGAGAGGACAGCCACCCGCTGATTGTAGGTGAGCTTGCCATGTTCTGCCCACCACATATCTTTATGTATAGGCCAATAGTTTTGAGGGAGGTTTATCATTATAAAATTTATTCTAGTTGTGATTGCCTGAGAGGATGGGGGCTTCTTCCTTGTCCCATTGTTCTGCAAGTCTGGCTGCGTCACGCGCAACCTCTCTTGAGACGTCTTGATGCATACGATCAGTAGAGAGTGGATGATTAATAATTATATTCTTTTTCCAATCATTTAATCCCTGCACGGTTTGATTCCATGCTTTCTCGTATAGCTTTGCCATTCTCTCACTCATCTATATATATTACAGTAGTTTTTTGTTTAGTCAACAATGTATTTTTGAAATAATGAAATGAAAATTTATTAATATTTATTAGAATCAACATTATATTCTTTATATCTCTATTATATTCTAAATGCGCCTATATAGCCCAAAGTGGAGATGCCGATATTACGGGCCAACCAAAAAAAATTCGCAATTATTCATATTAATAATTATTTGATTCTATATTTGGGCTGTAGATTAGTGGATAGCATATTTCGACAAAATATAAAAAAATTTACAATTTAATAATAATTATTCGGCGGTATATTTGGATATATTTGATTTGTAATTGCAATGTGTGATGCGCTTGACATAATATAAATTATATGTATAATATAAATAGCTTCAAGTCTTCGGTGCTACCAGTAACAATAATAAAGGGGGAATTAATATATGAATAAGAAATTTTTTGCTTGTATTTAATATAAATAAATGTTATGCGCTACCCACATCGACCCACTTCCCTACACCTTGCTCCCCTAAATCTAATTAATTTTAATAAATAATACATATTATACATCCTTTTACTTACCTGTTGAATGTAGTACATGGTATCCTACGCAATATAAAAACCAAACCAATACAATAGTTAATAATATCATTTTATACCTACTTCCTATATTAGAAAGAACCAATTCATATATTAATAAAGGCTCTTTCGGGTTTACTTGTAGGTTGTGTTTGTAGTACCTCATCTTAAATCTTCTATTCCTTCTACTTGTTCTCCATCCCAATACCATGTGCCTTCGTATTCTTCTTTTATCTTCCGCTTGTTGTCCATTCGTAGATACGAGAAGTCTCCAGACACACCTTTAAAACATCCAAAATCATTTATAGGCTGCGTTGCCTTCTTTGGTGTGCCGTTCTCATAGGTCTGATTGAAGCACGTTAGACAGGCGTGTGTGGCGTATTTCGGAGGTGTAGGTAGCTCTACCGCCCAATCTCCCTTACCCACAATCCTCGTTGGCTTACGCTTGAAAGGCATCAGAGTTTCTCCAGTACGCTGACCATAACAGCCATGTAGATTGCACCTATCAGCACCCCCATCATTATCCCTTGAATATAATTTTCTTTATGTTGTTCTTCGTTATTCATAACTTAATTAATTTAAATTTTTATTCGGTAAGAGAAAGGGACTGCCGCTGAGAGAAACATAACTTGCGACAGCCCCAATCTTTTTCCCTTACTAATCTCCCTTTTGCCCAGCAGCGTATCCCTCTGCCCAACCTTCATTCCATTCATCAGAGACATCATCGTCCCAATCAACATAGTTCATGTCCCCATAGTTGTCCTCCAAGGGAGGTGCGTCGATTGTCTCGTAGACCCCCACAACCTTGTATTTAGAGGTACGGAGCTTTTGACAATCAGAATCATGCGGTACACTGACCACATCAGTTGGGTCAATCTCCACAACCATTAAGTGACCGCCCCCACTTGCGTAGCCCTTGGCATACTCGTAAGAGCCAGCATGAAAACCAGCAGAGCAACCAATGTTTGCGTCGTCACAAACCGTATTGCGCGTCATCTTCAATGACTGACCTACGGAATTGTCGAACTTTCCAGAATAGAAATCGGTATAGTCCGACTTTACACCTTTATAGGCAAGGAAGTTGCCGTCAGGCGTAAGGGGCATATTCTTATGCTCCAAGAACCCGTACAACTCGTTTACGGCGCGAGCAGATGGATTGTCCATTAGCTTGCCAAGAAACTTAACCAACGGTTGATAGGGAAGATTCTCCCTCATAAAGTAGAGAAGTCTGTCTACACAGTGATTGTGGACTTCTTCCCCATCATAAAGAACCTGTCCATCCCGAACCTCTATATTTCCATCGCTATATGCAGGAACCGCTTTAGCAACATCAAACAAATTCTCAAGTAGGTCAAAATTACTATCTTTTAAAGCCTCTTTTGCTTGTTGCCATGAAGGATGGTCGCTCGCCATCGTATGAGCCTTGCCGTCGATCACCACGGTAAGGGAACTATCTGTTAGAATATGTGGAATCATAATTTTTAATCTTTCGTTTAACTATAACCATTATACAGGGTTTTTTAGGAAAGTCAAGAACTTTTTATTCATAAGCTCCGTAACCTCCTTCGTTGAGCATCGCAGATATGAGTTTTACTTTGAACTGGATAATGTGGTGTACCTGCTCTTGTGCCTCTATCGTTTCATTTAGGCTTTTTAGGTAATCCTTAAATAAGTCTCCCTCTGTTAGACCCATTTCTTTGTAACTTTTTTCTGGAATTGCTTCGGCTATTTGTGGGCTTAATGCTTGCATCATTCTCATCTCTGATAAGAATTTGTTTGAAAGACCAAGATAATTTTTACCTTCAGTTTCTATTAACCTACCTAATTCTTCATTAAATTCTTCTTCCTCGCTCAGTTTTTCCATTTCTGTCATTAGTTCAACAAGACCTTTTTCTGCCTCCAAGCATTTTTTGGAATAGAAGTCATGGCTTGCCATGTTTAGTTTGATTTGTTCTATATCTGGTTTCATAATTTAATTAATTTAAATAAATATTCATTGATTGTGTAAGGGTGACGCAAGGCAACCTATCAAGCCTTGCGCCACCCGCCGCAGACGGACAACCTACAAGCCGCCTACGGTTGATTGTGTTCACATACGTCTATCACGTTGATATAGTTCGTCAACTGTTTGACGCTATGCTTGTTCCAGCCCCAATTCCAGATAGAATTATCTACCATGTGAAGCATGGAGTATTTGTCGTAAACCTTTTCAGCCTCCTTTTTAATGTCGTAGGTAGGCTTCACGCCTTTCGGAGAGGTAAACTCGACGCTGAAATCTTTAGCAACGCTTTGGATAGCCTTAATCTTTTTATGGATAACGTCAGTCTGCTTCATCTCATCATATTTTTGGAGAAATGAACCGAACACACCATCCGCAACAGCTAATTTGACTTCCTTCCAACGATTTAAAGCCTCCTTGGAAGTATTCACCTCATAATCACGATAGCGACTTGAGTGATGACCACCACCGTTGTGCAATTTATCAATTTTCTGAATGTCAAGCCATGCTTGGTGAAGATTATCCTTTTCGATAATTGCTTCTAGCTGCGCTTTCGCCCAATCAAAAAGATTCTCCCATCCATCCTTACCCTCAATCTTGTTGCGTTGAGCAACCTTAAAGGCGTAAATGTGTTTTGGGAAAGTCAAACCCATCTGCTCAAACATTTCCTTAAAATCTTTGATACGATTAGGGACTTCAAACCTATCATAATTGCCAGATTCTTTTCGCTCAATCTGAAATTGGTCGAGAATAACATACACTCCAGTTTCATTCTCTACATCTAGGTCAGCAATCTTCCACCAACCAGACTTTTTTCTCTCCCAGCGACTAGCCTCATGCTTCCAATCAAACTCAAAACATTTCGCAGAGTGTTTTGCATCCTTGGTTGCGTAAGAACCATTTCCTCCTCCGTTCTTGACGTAGCCAAATTCACTCAACTTGTGTTGAGGCAATTCAGAGAGTTTAAGAAATTCACCGTCCCACTTCGTATCCTTAATCCACTTCGCTCTATTTTGCTTGGCGGTTGTGGTCTTTTTTGAGCCATACTCAGTATGTTCATTAAATTGAATTAAATAGGGCTTTTTATCTTGGTTGACAATTAATGGGAGAATCTTGCCCATTAGTCCACGCCTATGACCTACATCATTCTCAATGACCACAGTATTTTGCTCGCAATGAATTGTATTGCACTCTTTTGCTTGGTATCTTTGACTCCTGTAAGATTTTTTAAACTCACGGAGGTCAACCCCGCTATGATTATAGCAAGCAATGTCAGAACCATCCACACGTTCACCATTAAACATCAAGAAGTCTTTGATAACATCCCTCAACTGGTATAGAGGTGAATCAGTTCTAAACGTAGCACCGTACAAGCACCTCGCCTCAAAAAGAGTTTTGCAGCCAGCGAAAGACTCTCCAATCTTTTTCGACAGTTCTTTTTGCACCTGTTTCAGCATCTTAATAAGATTCTTGCGAGTAAATTCAGTGTACTGAAGTTTTTCGCGGGAAGCAGAAATTTCTAAATCACCTATTGGAACGTGAAGCAACAGATTATCAGTAAGTAACTGTTTCAATGCGTGGTCATCGCTCTTTAGGTTTAAAGAGTATTCGTCAATCGGGTATCCAATGTTACCCATGATGGCAACCGCATCACCGCGATTGTATCTGTCAGATGGATTGTTCTGCCAAGACCAATTATCACCTTTAAATAGAATATTCTTATCCTCATTTTCAATAATAGCCTTCCATTCATGGTTGCTTTGCAACCCATGAACAATCGGCTTTGGTTTGAAATATTTAAATAGATTTATTGCCTTTTGAGAGAACTCATCAAAATCCCCCTCATGGACGGGAATAACAATCTCCACACCATCGGGTTCATTAGACTTTTCTACTGACAATTTAGAAATTTGTCCAATTTGAGAGGGGTCGATAAATGCGTTATAGGAATGTTTCTCTCCATTTAGGAACGAATTGATTACGAAATTATCTCCATAAGCAAAGGCACTCTTACTCCCTAACCCCAACTGACCAATTTGGTCATTCGTGTTGCGCTTTGTTGACTCCCCATAGAAAGCATAGACTTCTGAAATTTCCTCATCACTCAAAGCTAATCCATAATCACGAACCTTGAATATAGGATTCATTCTGTTGGGTAAAGTAACCTTAATCGGTTCCTTTGGTTTTCCTGCCTCAATATGAGCGTCATACGCATTACAGGAATACTCTCTAACTACTGCTAGAATTTTATCCGAATATAATTGATTCCGTAAAACATTAAAGATGTGAGCAAGGCCACTTGATTTGATTCCGAACTTCACAGAACCCTGTATTCCGTGCGTTTGCACTGTCGTGCTGTCGATAGGTTTTGTTTTCATAATACCAGTATAGCAAGTTTTTTAATAAAGTCAAGCACTTTTTTTCATTCTTACATTCATGCCTTTTTCGACAGAAATCCACCTATTCATTACTTCTTCGGGGGATTCGTCATATTTGACCCAACAGGTAAAAAGGGGCTTGCTGGAGGGAGGCTTAACAAGCTCGTACAACCGCAAGTAGGGTTTACCGTTTATCCTTGGGCCAATGGTATTAGACCTTCGGGCTTTTTTTTCTCTTTTTGACATTGAATAATTTTAATAATCTCTTTGATTACTTTCATTATCTCTAGGGGATTCTCAACAGTAGAGCTAAATTCAACCGTCAACGAATTGGGATGTGTGTCAACATGAGCAATCAGCCTTGAGTAATGCGTATGAGCTTTCCCCCCGTTGGTGTGAGAAGAATTAACATCACTAAAGAAAATGCTTGCCGCAGGGTATTTTTTTCTCATATCATGTAAACGTACAGCAGCTACGCCTTTTTCTTTCAAAGAATCATTTAAGTTTTTTACAATATCAGAAGAATTAATTTTAGAATTTCCTTCTACCTTTATGTTTGACTCCCACTTAATCTTGTACTTCATGTCGTGAATAAATTTAAATAAATATACACCCTAACCATCAAACTCTCCGTAGGTCTTTTCCCACAACTTTGTTACTTCGTTATCCGTCAGGCTGTTCATATCTGTAAGACATTCCTCATGTGGTTTATCGTGCTTCATTGCCTTCACACGCGCTAACTTCAGCCTCATGTGGTCTACCTGCATTTTGTTGTATCTCACTATACTGCATATTTACACCTATATGTCTAAAGTTTCTCTGACTTCTTCAACTGCATTATGTACGTCTAGCCAAGTTAAATCGGAGTCAAGCTCACCATTTGAACTCATTCCAAAATCCTGCCCATTCCACACATTAGAAAGATTTACTCGACAGGTGCTTGCACACTCATAAATTTGGTTGCCGTTCCAAGAGGATGTTCTCTTTTTTGATTTGCCGCGAATGTGAACCGTAACGTGTGGAGTCTTTTCGGCTACTTTTGCCATCCTCACTGTCGCCATACCCGCTGGAAAGTTATCCGTTGTGGTTCGTGCGATAATATCTTCATCGCTTATTTTACCCGCATTGGCAAGAGCCAATACTCTGCTATTTTTTTCCCATTTGATTTTCATAATTTAAACTAATGCGTTGAGGCACTTCTCATGGATTTCTTGAAGGGTTTCTTTTACGTCAATGTGTTGATCGCCAAAGTGAACCTCAACATAATCATCACCGTAAGGGCTTTTGCTTACTTTGGCAAATTCTACATTGTTCCAATTTACCATCACTTCTCGCCCCGTGCCAGTTATTGTTAATGTTATATTTTTCATTTACTTAAAGATTTTACATAAGCCATTATTGCTTTTCTTTCTTCCTCTGTTGTCGGTAACG
>NZER01000511.1 GCA_002690445.1 Candidatus Pacearchaeota archaeon | reverse complement strand
TACGAAGAGTATGACAGGTATAAAAAGAATCCTGAGACATGGATGTCAGCTCTTTGCGGAATGAAGGCATGAACATAAAGTATCCACATATAAAAGTTAGGTTGTCTGGTGAAGACGGTAATGCGTTCGCTATTCTAGGGCGTGTGACTAGAGCGCTACGTGATGCACGTGTACCTCTAGAAGAACGAAAAGAGTTCCAAGCAGAGGCAACGAAGACAGATTACAACAACGTACTTCAGACAGTAATGAGGTGGGTAAACAC
Source organism: Candidatus Pacearchaeota archaeon (assembly GCA_002690445.1). The sequence goes on along the minus strand of NZER01000511.1, from coordinate 6,349 downwards.
ATATTAATGGAACTTAAACTAGTCAGAGCTAAATTAAACTCAATCAATAAGACTATTGATGAGCATCTAGACTTCTTGTTAGAGATTAGACAAGATGAGCAATTGTACAAAGACGATATCAAGGAGATTGGTAAAATGGCTGATGATGTTTTATCTGCTCTCTCAAAATATAGCGATCTTTTAGAATCATTACCTAGCGCCAAAAAAGATTGGATATGTGAGAAGTGTGGTAAGAGTACATTTGAGACAGATTATGATTATCTAGTACATCCTACGTTACATCTAGGTTGTGCATTACAAGAGGATGAATACGGGCAAGTTTCCCAAGTGTATAATAGAGGACACTCTGACGCCAATGAGCCTTTTGTTCCGTTAACAGTAGAAGATGCTATTGCTCGACAGAAGAAGAAAGATAAATAGTTATGATGTATGTAGAATTTACTGAATTAATTGTTGGTGGCATTCAACAAGGCAAAATACGAAGTATAGTCATTAATTTAGCTGAAGTTATTAGCTTTAGAGAGGGTCCTCATAACAGTGGATGTATTTTAAACACTAGACAAGGTGACGTTCACATCGAAGAGACGTATAATCAAGTGAAGGAATTATTTAATAATAAGAACGGAATAGCACCTGTATTAATGCCAAAGGAATCATGGATAGAAAATATCTCGAATCCAGTTATAGATGAAAGTTAAAATACCGTTCGATTGGGACAAGATGGCTCAAAAAGAGCTTGGAGTAGAATTAGATATTCCAGAACATATTGTCGAAGCACTCATAGTAAGTCATTTTATGAAATTAGATTACCCTGATCGTCAGAGATGGATACATAACAATCTCGACAATGACAATGTAAAACATATAAGCGAGGAACAATTATATGAATAATAAAGTACCATTAAAAGACATATTAGCCACTATACAAGAGTGGGAACTCCAGGCAAGCTCCGGACACAATGACGGTTGGGTCATTGAAGGCTATAGGCAAGATCTTCAGAAGCTTAAAGAACATTTAGAATCTCGCAAAGAACCTCAGGTAATTACTTGATCTAGAATAAATAATTCTATGAGCTCCATTGCTGAAGGTTATCGTACGGTTATTAAAAGTCAAAGTGAGAGGGAGGCAGAAAAAGATATTGCATCTGGTATGAATGAGCTTCCTGTCGACTTAGTTACAGCTGCTGTTGAAGAATTAGAACTATCTTTAGGAGAACGCTGTAAACGACATGATATAAATGAAAATTCATTAGTCATCCAAACCGGCAAAGAGGACACTCCGGGCATTGTTGTTAAAGTAGAAGGGTATGCAGAACAAGTAGGGGTAACAACAGCAGCTACTCAAGAAGATTCTACTAAGATTAGTGATGCGCTTCCTCCTACTAATAATATTCCAGAAGATAATGATCAAGTGGCATCTGTTCGCAAATATAATACTGATCAGTACATGAAGCACTCTGTGTTAAATCCTAAGAAGTTTGGTTGATATGAAACAATTTAAAGCTGGTATAGATAAAGTATATAAGAGTCTGGTAACAGAATCAGAGGTACCTGAGGTTACTACTGATGACTTTGTAATGTTCTTACAATGGATGGCCAAGCGCACAAATGAAGATGGAGACGCATTGTATACACCTCTTAACATAGCTGACGTTGTTGCTGAGCCTCATCACTACAGTAAAGAATTTACTGAGTATCAAGCATGGAGAGAGAGTGAGTTTGGTAATCATATCCTCCATCCTAATGAAGGTACTGATGGTCCTTCTGGAACAGATGATGAAATTGCTCAAGGAGAGTTTCAAGAGGTAGACAAAGACGGTGATGGTGAAGCTGAGACTCTTATAGTTACAATTCCAGATATGGACGTTGAAGATAGTATTTCTACTGCAGATAGGAGTGGAGCACCTAGACCAGGCAATTATATAAGAATCAGAGCTCAATTAGAACGATTACTACGTGATAAATTAGGATTTGATATATTCATGGGTGGCACACCAGATGGTAAATATACACTTAAAATCTACTGGAGTGATAAGACTGGATATGATAAGAATTACTTTAAAATTGTACCAAGATGACATTTAAAGAGTATTACATCATTAGAGAAGGTTGGTTAGATAAATTACAGCTAGCTCTTGATGTTATTGGCTTTGAACCAACAGTTGGTACTGCTGCTGATGCTAGCAATTCCGTCATCTCAGCCCTAAGATCTGCTGCAGCAATAGCACGTAGAGATGGTGATACAGCAAAGCAACATGCAATCGATGCAGGTATATCAGCAATCTCTATGATTCCTTTCGGTGATGTAGCTAAAATAGCTAAACTTCGTAAGTTTCGTAAACCAGCTGTTAAAGCAGCTAGACTCGCTAAAGATGCAGGTAAAGGCATTCAAACTAGACGACGTAGACAGTCTGCACAACAAATAGCCTCTTTTGGTACAGCAGGTATAACACCAGCAACGACATGAACTTTAAAGACTACCATAACATCAACGAAGCCTTCGACAATCCTTATAAGTTCGAAGTAGATAGAAACCCAGAGCTTACAACATATACATTTAACGTAGACGACGCACCCCAGCCTTACACAATAGAAGCCGCCTTCGACGACGATAGAATTCTTAGTAACTTTATCAATAGAGCCTCTATAGATATGTATGACCCGTACGTAGCTGAGTATTATCCAGAGGCTCTCAACCCGGCCAGCGCAAAGGTTCACGAATTTGCCTTCACAGATAAGGCAACAGGTGAACTCTCAAAGAACGCTAAGTCCGGCCATTCCGCCACTCGAACCATCGGCACTATCATACACATAGCTGCGCATTACATACAAACTACAGAACCTAATGTAATCCTATTCACTGGTGCGAAAGAAGAGAATAGAGGCAAAGTATATGATATGTTAGTTCGTAATGTACTTAAATCTGGTGCGTTCCCTAATTACTTCTATTTTAAAGATGAATATAAGAAAGATACTCGCTTCTGGGTATTCGATAGCCGCAAGGTACCGTATATGGACGATGAAACCTTTCAAGAGTTCTTAGAGATAGAACAGCTGAAACCAGATTATATTTAACATGTCTAAAGTAAACATACGCACTGATGAACCCATTGACAGAGCTCTTAAGAGACTGAAGAGACAGTTGGATAGAGATGATGTAATGAGGGAATGCAGAAGAAGACGATACTATCAGAAGCCTTCTGCTGTAAAGAGACAGAAAATGAAAGAGGCTAAGTTTAAAGCTTACCTCGATGCTCGTGACGCTCAAGACTAAATAATTAAAATGCATAAACAAGATAATACCAATAGAGATACAGGACTGGAATCTATCATGGAAAGCATGTATACAGCGTCCGCGAACGAGCCGCTTAGTGAGAAGACTGTTACGTGTGATAAGTGTAACGGTGAAGGATGTGATCATTGTGATAATACAGGTAAACATGTTGCTACAGAAGCTCCTGGCCAATATATTGATTGGGACCAAGATGAGAGGAATCCAGATAACCCAGACAATACCGAGTATCAAGTAGACCCAGAGCTCGATGCTGCTGCTGATGGTTCGTTGATCGGATGGATCAATAAACAAACAGAAGCCAATCCAGCATTTGTCCAGAAGTTTATTCAGTTCATCCAAGATACAGAAGGTATTAATCCTGATGATACTGGCAGGATACCTCCTAGCAGTAAGTGGCAAGATGACCCAACAAGAAATCCTAATGCACCTTCCCCAACAGGATAATAGATATGAAAGATATAGACGCACAACAAATTCTAGAGGCTTATGAAGCTGTAGATTCTGAGACAGGTGAACGAATGTCTCCTGACAAACATGCCAAGGCTGTACAATGGACTAAAGATATCAAAGCCAAACTTGCCCAAGCGCAGAAGATTGGTGATTCGAAAGAAGCAAATAAACTTCAACGGTATCTTGACATGCACGGTATTGATGAAGCTGATGATCAACCTTATGATGGTCTGGATGATCAACATAGACAAAATGTAGATCAGCATACACTTCTCAATGCACTCAATAGCCGTATACAACAAACTACCGATTATGCTAGTATAGAAGATTTTGCTATTAAACGGATGAGAGAACTTTATGATAGATATGTCGAACAGGGTAAGGATATTGAAGAAATAGAAAAGCTTCTCGTAGCTAATTGGATTGATGGCTTTATTGAAGATGCTATTCTTAGAGCTGAGTATTAAAAAACCTATAGATATTAGATAAAAACATATCATATTTCCAGAGAAGTGCATTAATACTATATTTAATGCACTTTTTTATTATATATTAGCCACATAAGAAGGCTATTAAACATTAATGTTCTTCTAGGATAGCTCAGGACTTCTGAAGATAGCTCAGGATCTGACATATATGACATATGTATATACAAGTCGATCCTGGATTTACTAACGGCCACGCAGACAATTCGACTAGACGCTTCCCCAAAGTTCAGAGAGTTGCCATCGAGGGAACCTAGGTTATAATATAGGCTATGACGGCAAAGACATATGCTCAGTCTCAACTAGAGGCTACAGATGGTAAGCGCGCATCCTGGTTCAAGGATGGGGCTCGATCGCGTCGTGTGACGGTCGAGATGACCCGCTCACCAAACGGCGAATATTACATCAACTCAGCTAAGGCTAATTACAGCATTGGCGGCTCTAACCAGAAGGTTGGGGTTAACAATAGGCTTCTCCGCAGCGAGTTGCTCACGAGTAATATTACTACTCATTAATTCTAGAATTCTAGAATTAATATAATTCAGCGCGCGGGAGGATAATCTCGCGCGTTTTTTATAAATCTTTACTCATCTTTACTCTACCACGGTGGAGAATCGGTAACTCTTTGATGCTTAAGGGTTTAGCTACCCTAGGTGATGTAAACTCTTGATAATCAGAGAGTTAAGAAAAAAGGGAGAAAGATGAAGAAAGGTGTTGCCGTATCCCCGAAAAGTTCATATCATATTGGTGTTGTGAGAGACATGAGTAAGACAGAACAAGCAGTAAAAGCCGCGTATGATGCAGGTGTCATAGCGGGTAAGAGCATCGGCGTAACGCTGGGCATCGAGATGGGATTGAAGCGCGCCATGGATATAACATCCAGGGATTTGCATAACTTCAAGTTTCCAGAGGGTCAGATTCCGATCGGTATGCCGCTCGAAGCACATGCACCTAAGGATAACAGCACGTTCGAGTTCTCGTATCAGACATATGAGGAGCGTGTGAAAGAGCGTGAAGCTGCGCAGCGCAATGTGAGGCGGCGTCGATCGAATCGCATGGTTGCTAAGAATCGGAAGCGTCGTGAGTCGAACGAGGATCACGGTTATGATGAGCTCTTAGCTGAAGAAGGTATTTACGTCAAGAAATAAAGCTTGCCGTATCCAGAGAAGCATATATAATATTGGCTGTTGTGAGAGATATGAATGAAAATACAATTAACGTGGCGAAGGGAATCTTCGGATTTGTCTTCGAGAACAGAGACAAGCTTGACACAAATGTCTTCAGGACATTGACGCATGATCTCGGGATCATCATTCGTGATGATAAGATGGCTGTTCCATACACAGTTGGTAAGCAATCGATGGTGGAAGAGCTCGTAGCTGGAAATTAAGATGAGAGCACAATACGCAGGACAAGATGGTAATTCCTATCGATATCATAACGCGATCGAAGGGATTAAAGCAGAGAAGCGACAACCTAATAAGACCAAGCTAGATTTAGACTTTGAAATAGTTCTAGCTTTCTTGAATAGGTTGATGTCTCCCGGAAAATAAAGCTTGCCGTATCTGGAAAAGCATATATAATATTGGAATGAACGCTGATTGCGACATAAAGATGACGGAGAAGGAAATTGCAAATCTCAGAGCATGGAAGCGCTGGGGAGCAATGATGAAGATGTTGAAGGCCATCCATAGAGAGATTGAGCCACAGAAGAAGTTTTTACATGATGCCCTTAACTAAAGAAGAGTTTATACCACACGGACTTAGCAGATTTGCTACTACAAAGAATCCTTTATACACAAAACTTAAAAATATGGAAAAGAATATGAGTAAGAAGAAGAACCCCGCCCCGGTCCTAGCATGTATCATCTCAGGTCAATCTAGGAAGACATCACACAACTACTTGAATGACAAGGCAAAGCGTCTTGGAGTGAGTAGTGATTGGTTGCTTAACAACTATGTAAGCAAGTTCGTTTGTAGTCAACTTCGTGCTGGTAGAGCACTGAGTGATTTGCAGACGACAGATCAGAAGATCACAGATCAGCTATTGACTGATCTAGTCATGAAGAACTCCAAGAGCCGAATCACTAACTTCTGGTTCAAGAATGGAGTTTATCAG
>NZER01000510.1 GCA_002690445.1 Candidatus Pacearchaeota archaeon | reverse complement strand
TCATCATCATCATCTCCTCCGCGACCCCGCGCCCAGTCTCCAAGATAAGTATCGAATGGGGAGAACCTATCAAACTGACGAATACCAAACGCACCTAAGTCCACCAACCCCTCACCCAAGTGTTCAGTAAGAATCTGTGCCCCAGAACGCTCTTCTTTACCAAACCAAGGATCGCCTCCAGGCTCGTCTCCTCCCATGTAAGCGGCTGTACCCAATGTGGCGCCACCGGTCAGGTACGGGTGTTTAAAAGGATTTAAGAGACTAGCTACCCCACTTGTGGCTCGACGCAGACGCCCCGGAGTAGCTGCGGGGCCTATCGCATCCTTAAGCCTCTGTGCCGCAGCCGCCGCTTCATCAGCGGTAGCCTTAGCCAGCTTGACCAAATTGCTCTGTGAGTGTGCGCCAACGGCAGCTTCTGCGGCTTCTTCGGCAACCTTAGCTGTCTGTTCCACTTGCCGCCTAAGACCTTGTACCGTCCGACTACCTGACCGCAGCCACGATGGCCGCAAGCGCCCCAGCCCACTCGCAAAATCAGACGCTGCTGTTTCCGCCATCCTCAATGCCTCATTAGCAGCGTGTCTATCTGCTGCCGGTGCGCTCTTGGGTAAGTTAGCCACCCTTGCTCTAGCGGCTTCCAGCGTCTCTCTACCAGCCCTTCTTGCAGCACCAGGCACGTATTTGCCAACAGCACCAGCCACGCGACTAGCCGTGGGGCCTAAAACAGACTTGGCTGCTCCAGCCGCAGCCCTTGTTCGACTAGCTACGCCGCCAATGGGCAGAATATTCATAGCCATTTCCGTCATGGCTTCCTCTCGCTCTCGTCTCTGCTCTGGAGTTAGTAACGCCATCTCTTCAGGCGAGGTGTTGATGTAGGCGTTCGCCAACTCCCTCCTCCTATCAGCGGCCTCCCGTCTTCTAGCGGCGGATTCACCAAAAAGTTGATCCTGACCAAAATCTATCGCACGACCGAAGAGGCCTTCTCGTTCGTAATCCTCAGTGCCCGGTAGGTTCTCGCTATACAAGCCCTGATCAGGGTCAGGGTGTGGGCCGCCGTGCCGATAGCCAGGAATCAGTCCGCCATAGGCCATCATCGGGGGCTGGCCTTCCATGCCCGGAGGAGGTCCACCCATCTGCTCCATGCCCGGAGGAGGTCCTCCAGCTATGCCACCCTGGAGTGCGACCATCTCTTCGGGGGGAGGCTGTTGACCCATAGCAGGATCGACACCAGCAATGCCGCCTAACTCAGCTATGCGTTGGGTCGCGATATCAGGCGGATTAGCAGCCTGATGTTTCGCCATCTCGGCCTCATGCCTCTGCCGCATATCTCTTCTGCGTTCGATTTCGGCAATAACGAGATACGATGGATAGCGTGGGTCAGGTTGCTGACCCATCTGTATCAGCAACTCATCTGGAAAATTTTCTAGATCTTGCTGTTGATCAAATATGCTCATTACATCTCCCCGACATTACCTAGAACCTTTTATCGTCGTGACATAGTTGTCATTGGCGATGTCGGGTCCACTCTCATGGTACTCCCACCGCCTGGAATGTTGGACCCAGGGAACCATCCCCGGTTAGGCCCACGAGGACTTTGACGACCTTGCCACGCATTCCATAAGCCAGCGCCCTGTATGCCCGCTCCCATAAGATTAGAAAGAGCACCAGCTTGGGGCGCATAAGTGCCCTGTTGCACGATATTCTGATAAGGCAGCGCACCCAATTGCTGGCCCATCCAAGTAATTTGCCGCTCCGGGTGTTGCCGCTGTTGCTCCCACTGCTGCTTCTCGATATCAAGTTTAGCCTGCTGCAACTGACGCTGACTTGCTCCAGCCTGCTTCATCTGCTGAAGCCTCTGCATTTGCTGGGCTTGCTGCTGTTGACCCAAGTTCAACTGCCGCCCACCAATTCCAGCAATTTGTCCATAGGCTCCCATCTCTTGGCCCATAGCACCCTGCTGCGCCCTCATTAGATCTGCCGCAGTACCAAAGCCTTGTTGGCGAGCCTGTTGAGCCGCTTGTAGGCCAGCCAATCCAGTCGCAATACCCTGCTGTGCGGCACCAAATCCTTGCTGTTGTCCTTGCAGGCCAAACTGTGCGCCCCTGGCAGCAGCAGCTTGTTGAGCAGCAAGTCCTTGCAGACCCATACCGATGCCCTGTCCAGCAAGTGCACCCTGTCCCGCAAGGGCTTGCTGTAACGCTCCTGCACCAGCCTGTCCCATGGCCGCAGCTTGCTGTTGTGCCCTCATCTGGGCTTCAGTGCCATACTGACCAGCAGCAGCAGCTTGTTGAGCAGCTTGTAATTGCTGTGCCCCGCCCGCTTGTGCAGCAGCGCCACCGGCTACTTGAGCTTGTTGTAGAGCAGACAGGCCCTGTTGCTGTGCCTGCACGGCTTGTTGCGCTGCTGCCTGACGGGCAGCCTGCCCTTGCTGTGCGGCCCCAAATCCTTGTGCTGCCGCCTGTTGGGCGGCACCCATTCCGGCTTGTTGAGCCGCTGCCGCTTGCTGTTCCGCGCTAAGTCCCATTTGCTGGGCTTGTTGCCGTGCTGCCCTGTCAGCTTGAAACGCTGCCTGTGCGGACTGGAACGCTTCCTGCTGTCCTCTACCGATAATATCAGCCGCTTGTTGTGAAGCTTCTCGCGCTTGTGTCGCGGCCTGAACACCTTGGCGAAGACCACCAAACGCACCAACCCCAGCCGCTTTTGATCCCAACTCCTCTTGCTGTTGTCTTTGAAACTCTTGGAGTTGTCGTAACTGGGGATCAATGACGCCACTGGTATACTGAGACATATATTCAGAAAGGTCTGCTCCTCTTTGTAACTCAGGTGCCCGCCCACCTATATCGCGCATACGTCGAGCAGCTTCTGCGCTTGCTTGTTCGGCCCTACCGCCAGCGGCCCCTATACCCGTAAGGGCCTCCCGACCTAACTGCTGCGACTCAAGGCCAGCCTGTCGTATATCACCCGCACCTATTTGCCCTACCTGCCTCGCCTCAACCCCAGTCCCGCCCAATTGACCTCTGATATCCGTACCCAACTGCCCTGCCTGCCCACCCAAACCAGCTATTTGAGCCTCACGAGCCGCCGCCTGTGCAGCCGCGCCAGTCCCAAACCCTTGCATTCCAGTACCAAACTGCTGCTGTGCCGCTAACGCAGCCTGTCCTGCCGCACCCATTCCTGTGCCCAGCCCAGCCATTTGGGCCTGACCAGCCGTACCAGCAGCCGCTTGTCCAAGGCCCAGGGCCTGTTGTTCTGCCTGAGCAGCAGTTCCAGTCCCTCTCATCCCAGCACCTGCAAGTTGCCCTTGCAATTCAGCACGTTGAGCAAGCCGCTGAATATCTGTAGCACCAATCCGTGCTTGCCGTTGGGCTTGCGGGGCCATGGTGCCGAATTGCCCCGCTAAACCTTGATACCGGGGAACCATGCTACCAAACCCGCCCGCTGCCTGATCAAGAGTGGATTGGGCCTGGACCGTACCTTGCGGGCCTACACCTGTCCCATACGCGCCATAGCCAGCCTGTGCGGCAGCCTCCATGGGCGTGAAACCAGCTAGTTGTGGTCTCCGATACTGCTCATAGGGTCTCGTACCCACCTGCATAATGCCCTGAGTGAGGTCCGCGTATTGCTGTGCAACCTCTGGGGCCACAAACTCTTGGCGAGATTGTAGTTCTGTGGGACCACCATATCCGGCGTACTGTGCTGGTGTACCGTAACCTTCTGGCAGTGCCTGCGCCTGATAGCCGGGGCCAGTGCCAGGCGCGTTGAGTACAGGCTGACCACCAGCTTGTTGCTGCTGACCACCCTGCCATCCACCACCCTGCTGCTGCTGACCCTGCCACGCAGAACTAAGACCGCCACCCATTACACCCTGCTGTCTACCACCCTGCCAGCCACCTCCGCCCATTCCACCTTGTTGTTGGCGAAATTGCGCGAACCCCTGCGGATTATTCAGAAACGGATCAGATCGTGAGCCCCCTCCGGCAGCACCAGCAAAAGTACTAGGCCCGAATTGCTGCGTTCCACCACCACCCCAACCACCACCTTGATAACCACCCCCAAATTGCCCCGAAGGAGATCTCCAAGAACCACCAGCCTGTAGCCCAATTATGCCACCAGAAGCCCGTCCTATATCTCCCATCAAGATCGTCCTCCAATCCGGCTTCTCACCGCCAGGGATCATCCGTTGACCCGCTCGGACACCAGTGGTGATTATATCAGAAGGAAGATTAGCTACAGCACGGACAACTTCTTTTCCGAACGACCCTCTGGGCGCGGATCTACCGAAAACATCGCGAGATAACGCGGCATCCTCCATCGCGAGGATATCCTCCAACTCCGCCCAGTCTGGTTTCTCACCACCAAGGATCATCCTTCTAGCGCCACGACCTATCCTTCTAGCGCCACGACCTATCCTTCCAGCCTTTTGTCGTAAAAGTCCTCTCAGCCCCCCTTCCCCGACACGCTGGAAGCGCCGTTCATCCGCGAGAATATTCTCCAACTCCGCCTGCTCCAGAAGTCCACCCTCCTGCATCAGCGGAGGAAGTTCAGCTTTGTCTCTTAAAATATCACGAGCAACTTTGTCTTTCGTTCTCTGACCAAGGGTCAGCGTGCGATTAGGCATATCTATTACCATATGTTGCTGGTAGTACCTCTGATAGATCCATCGGTGGTGGCTGCCCGGAAGTTCCAGTTCTAGCCATTCTCACATCCTCCTGTAGCTGATCCAAGACCTCCGCACCAGCATCAGTATTACCACTTCCAAGGCCACTTACCACATCACCGGCTACCACATATTCACCTGAAGAAACCGCTATTTTTTGCGCGTCTGGCGTTCCCTCGTCAGCCACCGTAACGACGTCATCAGCCATTGCGTCCCCGTTGCCTGCAATCAGGCCCCCTGACTGCATGGGAGGAGCCGCTGGAGGCATCGCTGGAGGCATCGGAACTGGTGCCGCTATTTGGGGGCTTGCAGCAACGCCTACTGGCATTTCACCGCCAATAGAACCACTAATAAGCTGCATCAACTCTTCCTCCCAGCCCTCTTCTAAGTCCTCACCAAACGCTTCCTCAAACCCTGCAATGATCTCAGCAGCCTGTGGATCGTCTGGTGTTTGAAGAGCCTGTGCTACCATCTGGAGAACCTGGCTGGTTGTTTCGTCTTGGCTCAATTCTTCAATAATTCCACCTTCTTGGAAATAGCTCTTAGCTTGAGGCGCTTTATTCATGCGGTCGAGCATTGCCGCTGCGCGGGGATCTCCAGCTTCAGTAAACTGTGCAGCAGTTGTTGGCATTGAGAATGGATTGTATCCACTACCCTCAAATATCGGTGCCCCTCCTGTTGGTTGTGGTGCCACAGGAGGCTGGACAGGAGGCTGGACGGGAGGCTGGACAGGAGGACCGTAGCGACCGGTTGTAGGATCGAATGACCCACCGCCAGTCTGATATCCCACAAACTCATCGTCCTCTGGACCGCCTGGATCACTGGGCCCTAACAACGGATTTCTTCTTTCCACGCCAGGGGGAAGCGTATAACCCGAACCACCACTCACACCGCCGGGAGACGTATAACCCAAACCAATAGGGATCTCACTTCGGTCAGTGGGGGAGCGAGTTACGCCAGAGCCCACGCGACTAGGAGGCGAATATCCCGACATCGTACCTGGCAATGCACCGGAAAGATCCTCGTAAAACTCTTCTCGGACTCGTCGATCAGATTCAGCTTGTCGTGCGCCCTTGGGTCCATAAGTCTGGGTAATTGTCTGATCTGGTACCGTTCCCCTCTTCTTGGTAGGAGCTTTCTTTTTGGAAGTAACCTTTGGTCCCTCAAACGCATTCTCTTCATCAAGACCCCAATCAAACGGGGATAGTTCTCCCACACTACCGGGAGACGTATAACCCAAACCACCACCTTGCTGATAACCGGGAATCAAACCACCGAAACGGCGATTAGCGTAGAGACTTCCGCGATTATAACCGCGACTCTCGTGACCCGGAATCACACCACCAGAAGCTCGATTTGGTTGGCCGAAAAGATTGAATCTTTGACTTGTTGTCGGGCCAACATCGTATATCGTTGCGCCACTCGCCTGCGTTCCGCGTCCAGAGGCACCAGGTATAACACGTCCTGACGGAGCATAACCACCACCACCACCGCCTTCAGCCGCCGCTACCAAGGGCGCTATTCTCAACAAATCTTCCATATTGAATTGATCTTTTACCGCACCTAGCGCCCCCCCAAATTTATCGAAAAGACCCGCCTTTGTTGGATCTGGATCAGTTACCCACTTACCACCTATAAGCTTCTTACCCCATCCTTTCTTCAGACCCTTGACTAGCTTTGATCCAGCATAGCCAGCAGCACCCGACATAATCCCTCTTCTTAGGGCGTCATCCCAATTACCACCGCTCAGTTTTCTCTCAGCCCCCCCCAGGGCAGCAGAGATGCCAGCAGCCGCCAGGGGACCACCAGGAAGAAACGAAGACCATAACGGCGCTGTCTTTGCAGCCACCTTGGCGACACCCTTGACTCCCTTCTTGATTCCTTTCCATAGGCCACCGAAGATGAAGGCCGGGATATACTCACCGTTGACCAACACCATCGGCACCTGACCACCACCGGCCATCCCATAAAGTGGCATATAGCCTCCACCTCGTAGCCCGATAATGCCGCCAGAAGCTCTGCCAATAGTAGGATCACCCATCGGACCTAATCTGCGTCTTGCTCTATAATCGCGCATAAGATCTTCATGTTCATAATGTGATGGCGTATAAGCGCGTTCACCCTCTGGTGGACGATCCCTCCCCATCCACTTCCCCATCGCTTCCCTCATCCGTGCAAGTGTTACGGCCTGAAGGAGTGCCCTCGAAGCCGGATTTTCCCGTTCTTCAGCAATCCTATCGGCCAAAGTGGGGCCTGCGCGGAGAGCTAGTGCCTCGTCGGCCAAATAACCTTCCACGTAGGGTGAGACACCCGGTATGGCTGCTCGTGAGTAAAGCGTATCCGCCATATGGCGAGATTGTACACCGCCATAAGGACTGAGTTGCTGAATATCCATGTCCCATGGAGGACCAGGATTTAAATTACTTGCTAAATGCTGACCCTCACCCTCTCCATGTTCATGGATGGGGATATTCCCACC
>NZER01000509.1 GCA_002690445.1 Candidatus Pacearchaeota archaeon | reverse complement strand
TTTTTACGAATAGGTGGTTCACGCTTAGATACAAAGTAGGAGCTTGGACACATCCGCGTACAGGCAAGATCATGGTATTTGGTGAAGAACAGGATGCCAGAAACTTTGCATACGATATGTCAAATGAGTGGCCTACAGTAGTACATGAATGTGTAGTCACAAATCCAGTGAAGGTAGATTGGATATGTAATGTGTGGGATATGGACAAGTACATGTTTGCATACTGGAAAAAGTTTAAAGCCGCAACATCATATTTCTACGAGGATAATGAATACTTTGATGTAGGAGAACTTGTTGTTAAAAGCGGAGTAACAGTACAGAGACCGCCACAAACTACATATCTTGTAGACTCATGTATGCTACTTAGTGAAACGGAGGCGACAGGATGATAACAGTTGAACAGCAAATGGAAGATTATGAGGAGTATGGATTGATCACCGCAAGCTGTATGGTTTGTGGAACTGAGTGCCAGACGGAAGTGGATAATCCAGAAGCGTTTTGTGATTTGTGCGGAAGAATTGTCGAAGTGCATAACCATATCGTAAATCAGGGTATGGTGTAGCAGATACTATCAGGATGAAAGCGAGGTGATATAAATGAGTAAGGCTAAACTAAAGTTAACAAAGAACAAGGTGACAAAGAATGAAGCTGTCCGATTTGGCGATAGCATGGAACCTATAAGTCACAACATCTATCTGAGCAAGGAAGAGGATGCAAAGATGGGAAGTCCAGAAGCTATAATGGTGGAAATTTCAGCCGCGTAGTGATCTGAGGGTTACGGAGAGTTCGCTCTCCGTTCCCCTGAGTTCATTAAAAGGAGGTGAATATATGTTAAGTACAGTACAAAAGGCGGAAGCTATCAATAAGTTTCTGCATGAGAACAAAGGCAGGCAACGGACAGAGGAGACTATCTCTGAACTGACGCCTGTTAAAGTGGACAATGCACTAGAGATGCTCCTCGTCCACACTGACCTGAAGGCATACTATGATGTTAGTGTGAATTTTCAAGGTGCGCCTGGTGTCATCATGCTTGTCGATATAATAGACCTCGATGAGCAGATAACCAAAAAGTACGTAGAGTATGTGGACAAGGATTATAGTGATGAATAAAGGAGGTGAGAAAGTGAAAGAATTTGTGACGGAAAAACATACGTCTGATTGGGTAAAGCTCGTATTCTCGGCACTGATAGCCTGCATGCTAACAGCAATACTGATTATGAGCTTCTGGATATCAGGCCACAGGTTTGAGAACGAAATTTACAAGGAAGAACTGGCCGAACAGCGTGAGGAGATCACCAGACTTACGTTATCTGAAGGCGCAGCGCTGATAGCCTTGAGGAACAAGAAAGGAGAAGTAACGAGGGCGCTGATGGACAAATCTACTGCGGAAAATGAAGTCTTATCGTATAAAGGAGCGCTAGAGTATGGGAAGTTGATCATTATGAGGCAGGCAAACCATATTGAAACGCTTGAAGCGATAATGGGAAACTTCGAGGTTCCGTATCCAACGATAATCTACCCGCAACCTGATCATGGTGGAATATTTAATTTATTATTTGGTGAGGAGGTGAATGAATAATGGGATATAGTACATGGTTTAACGGATCATTTGAGTTTAGCAGAACATTAACGCCTAATGAAATAGTGATGTTAAATGAGCTAAACGACAGTGAAGAATGGCGTGAAGGGAAAAATAACATGCCTGATGGTTGGTGCGATTGGGAAACAAATCCTGAAGGAACTGAACTGAGACACAATGGAGCGGAGAAGTTTTACCATTATGTTGAGTGGCTTGAATGGTTGATAAGGAACTTCTTTAAGCCTAAAGGAGTAGTACTTAATGGAGAAATTGAATGGGATGGAGAGGATAGAAGCGATATCGGAATAATAATCATCAAGGATAATGTAGTCGAAGCAAAAAGAGGACACATAGAATATTAAGGAGGTGAAAGATGAAGTTAGAAGACATAATTGTAGGTATCTACAATTTAACAACGTTTGAGGATCTGAAAGTAGTGCAGAGCGCCTTGAAGACGCAGAGGACTACAATCAATAAACAACAGCTACAGGAGTATAAGAAAGGAGATCGAGTCGAGTGGGGTTACGGCGGTGAAAAGCATTTTGGCACAGTCGAGAAGGTAAATCCAACAACAATATCAGTGCAGGAGGACAATCTTACAAGGTGGAGAATTGCGCCTAGCTGCATGAAGAAATCGACAAATGAGGAGGTGAATTTTAGTGGACAAGATTGAGGAACGACAGCTTCACGAGTATCTCGAGGAAAAGCATGGGAATTATGAGGTGGATATCGAAGAACAGGCGCTAAACATCATTGAAAATTATGATGCTTACAAGGATTACCAGAGCGCAGATGAGGTTATGGAGGATATTATACAGCCTTCACATGACGATGATCTCATTACAGATGTAATCATTTGTTATGGTTATAGTCAGGCTATAAGTGATGTAATGAGGTTTTTAGCAAGACAAAAAGAACTACGAAAGGAGAAAAAGAGTCGATGAGCAGAAATAAGGTTGGCAGAGTTGATATAAGTCACAAGTTAAATAAGGAAGGTAAGTATGTCGAGACAACTAAACGCGAAGCAGAAGAAGGAGCTAAAGACACTGGCTAAGGATTATTATGAAGCCATGAATACTCATATCTATCGTGAGGATATGAGTGACAGCTTTATAGCTACAATCGTAGCTATGAATGATCACGAAACGATATACTGGAATATCGATAGGTATCTTGGTGATATCAGGCATGAAATTGGTAATGGAGATATATGGGATAGGAGGTGAAATAGTGGTAAAGAAGTGTATGATTTGTAATAAAATTGTAAGTGAGGATTTGAGTGATGACAAGAAATATTGTCAAGGTCACCGTATGCTCGAACATGAAAGGGAGTATCAATATGAAGTTACTAACGAAGGAACTGATTAAACGATTTGAGAAGGTTGGCAGACAAGAGGAAGTTGAGGATCCTGTAATAATAGCAAAGTTCTTCAATCCCACTGGTATAGGTACATGGTACGCTACTGAGTATGATCCTGAATATAAGGAGTTTTTCGGATATGTATCATTATTTGGGGATCACAATGATGCGCTTGGCTACTTTAGCCTAACAGAGCTTGAAGAATTTGAAGGCCAGATGGGCTTGGGTATCGAAAGAGACCTACACTTTGGCGAGAAGCTACTGAGTGAGGTGAAGACAGATTGAACATCTTGACAGCGGGTGACACGCTATGGTGTCCGATATGCGGTGAAAATATCAAGACATTGAAGCTCTCCTTTACAATATCTGAGGCCAGTCCAGTAGTGGCCGAAGTAGACTTCAAGAAGGAGAGGGTACTGGCAGCAACAGCATTACCAAAGACGCTCAATATTGAGGATTTTGTATTTTACTGTCCGCAGTGTAATTACAATATCTCAAGCATGATCAATAGTGATGATGAGCAGAAGTACGCGGAAATGGTAATGTCGGTTGCGAAATTAAAACATGTAATAGGAGGTGATGAGAATGAAGTATAGTCATCTAACAACAGAGGAAGCTCTGGCGATTGATAACATATTTGTGGTTGATAATGAACCAGAAAGTGCTATAATCGTAGATACGAAAGTTAAGAAGAAATCAAAAAGCAAGAAAACGCAGAAAAAAGGCGTAATAGCCACTGTTAAAGAGGTTTTTAGACCTAAAGGCAGTGTTATAAACGATTTCTTCGGTGATTAAAGACAAAACTATAAGGGAAAGGGAGATCAATGGGATTGTATTCTCACCAAAAGGTGATGATGCGCTTCTCCCTTTCTCGCCTACGATCAGCATATCTTGCTGATGTTGGCACTGGTAAAACCAGACCTGCAATTCTAACATACTATATGCGCAAGCTAAAAGGCCGCGCGGGCAAGTGTTTGATCACTGTCCCGTCTACAATCATGCATAACTGGATGGATGAGATAGAGATATGCAATACTGGTCTTAAGGCTGTAGTAGTATACGCTAAAGGTGGAAACGCTAAGAAGAAGCGTGAGGAGATATTGGATCAGGAAGCTGATATTTATATCATAAACCACGACTATTTGTCTAAGTTGAAGTATCCTTTAGCCGCTAAGAAATTTGACTTCATCATTGTTGATGAGTTGACGAAATTCAAACATCACAATACCCAGAGATCGAAGGCACTGCGCTTCATAACCAAAGACATCAGATATAGGTTAGGTCTTACTGGATCACCTATAACTCAAACGCCTATGGATGCCTTTGGTGAAATGCTTGTGATAGATCCTGAGTTGTATGGAGACAATTTCTTTGCGTTCCGTGCGCACTATTTCTATAATGCTAATGCCAGAGGTCCGTTTCCAATATGGATACCTATCAAGAATCGCCTCGTAAAATTGGCGAATAAACTGGCAGAAGTATGTCTGAGGTTGGAGAAGAAGGACTGTCTCGACTTGCCTCCAATGGTGATTGAGACAAGGGAAATAGAAATGCCTGCAAAGATGAGCAGTGACTATGATCAGATGGTTAAGAATCTGGTATTGGAGCTTAAGGAATATGGAGTAGCAACAGCAGAAGTTGTCCTCAAAAAGCTCATCAGGTTAGCGCAGATTACCAGTGGTTTTGTAAAGAGCGAGGAAGGCGAAGAAGTAGACCTCGGCTATAGTCCTAAGATAAATGAGCTTAGGGATTTAGTTGAGAATGAATTGGCCGGGAAAAAGGTCATTGTGTGGGCTAGGTTTGTCCGTACAATAGAACAGCTTGCCGAACAGTTCAAAGACTTAAAGCCTGCTGTAGTGTGGGGCGGTGATCTCAACATGGAACATAGGCATGGAGAGATTAAGCGCTTCCAGACGGATCCTGACTGCAAGATGTTTATCGGACAAATATCTTTGGGTTTTGGATTTAACCTTACTGCAGCAGACACTATGGTCTATGTGGAGCATAATTTCAGCGTGGAAGATCGACACCAGACTAAGGGCCGTTTCGATAGAATAGGCCAGACTGCGGACAAGACAACAGTTATAGACTTGGTGATGAAGAACTCGATAGACACGTATATGCTGAGGTCCGTAAAGGAAAACCAGAATGTCGCAGACTTTATCTATGATGTTCTACGAATGAAAAGGAAGGAGGAAAGATGTGAGTAAAGTTTGGGTAGTCAACTACAGCGGTCATAATATACACAAGGCTGAGAAGTATGGAGAGATTGAAGTGCTTACCAGAGATAAGGTAAACGTGTTTCAAAGTGACAGGATGATCTACAATCTCGTAACCAAAATGAAGGGTATAGAAAAGGATGATTATATCCTGATATCTGGTACGCCTATACTTAATGTATTTGTGATTATAATCGCGCTTACAATGTGCAAGAAGATCAACTATCTGCTGTATAACGCAAAGGACAGTGACTACTCTGTCAGGACAGTAATTGCAGCGGATATCATAAAAATCATCAAGGAGGTGAAAAATGGAATTCGAGAATGAAAATAACAGTGCATCTGGTTTAAAGCAAAATATTGATAGATATGTAGAGCTTAGAAACCAGAAGGATGAGATCAATGCTAAGTTAAAAGAAGTGAACAAGGCATTAGAACCGATTGAGCAGGCTGTAGTCAAAGGTATGGATGATATGGACTTTAAAGCATTAAAGTCTACAAGCGGGATCACTGTGACTGTCACAGTAAGCTCGTTCCCTAGGATTACAGACAAAACTGTGGTGATACCTTGGATGGAAGCGAATGGGTTCAAAGACCTATTCACAATCAACGCTCAAACGTTCAGAGGTTTCTTTAATGAGCGAATGAAGAATGGCGAAGCAGTGCCATCTGAAGGAGTCGAACATTTTACTAAAACAGCACTAAGCCTGAAAGGAAGGTAGAAATGAGTGACAAAGATAAACCTGCAGAACAGACATACTATGAAAAACCACGAATTATTGAAGTATGGTTGTTTAACGGGCAAGTACTTCCAGTAGAAACTGGAACTAAGCCTCGAAAGGTAGAGTTTTTTGGTGTCAAGTGGTTACATCTGATCGATGGACATAATACTACACTTGATATCAAGTTAGACGCGGTGGCTTATATCCGTAACTACACGAAGGAATATTACGATTCAATGTTACCGCCAGAAAGAAGTAAAAAACCAAAAGGAACAGAGGAGGAAAATTAT
>NZER01000508.1 GCA_002690445.1 Candidatus Pacearchaeota archaeon | reverse complement strand
GGGGGCGGGGGGGCGGGTGTGGTGGGGGTGGAGGTGGGGGGGAGCCTGGCTAAAGGGACTTTAGTGAGAAAAGATTTGCAAGATATTGATATTTTTGTTGTTTTTGAAAATGAAGATGCTACTAAGGAGCTTGGTGGGATTTTAAAAAAGGCGAAGTTAAGGGGGAAGGTGAAGCATGGTTCGCGGGATTATTTTCAGATTGTGGAAGGGAATGTTATTTTTGAGATTATTCCTGTTGTGCAGGTTGATAAAAAGAAGCCTGAAGATGCAGAAAATGTTACTGATGTTTCGTTGATGCATGTTGATTATGTTAAAAAGAAAATTAGGAAAAATAAGAAGTTGAGTGATGAGATTAAGCTTGCGAAAGTTTTTTGTCATGCTTGTGGTTGTTACGGGGCTGAGTCTTATATTGGAGGGTTGAGCGGTTATGGTTTGGAAGTTTTAGTTATTTATTTTGGAGGTTTTGTTAAGTTTTTGAAATGGGCTGTTCGGGGCGGCGGCGGTTTTGGTTATTCCAACTCGCGATTTACTTTTGTAAATGATGTGGGCCCACCCAACTCACGATTCACTCTCGAAGATGGAGAAAAATTTGTCGAGAGCAAATCGCTCGCCCACCCAAAGATTGTCAAAAGTAAATCGCTCGCCTATTTAAGGGGGGTAAAAAATAAGTCAAATAATCTGCGATCTGTTCCGTTAGTTATTGATCCTGAAAAATATTTTAAAAATGGAAATGAGGTTTTGCAGGAGTTGAATGCGAGCAAGCTGCAGTCGCCTTTGGTTGTTGTTGATCCGACTTATAAATTTAGAAATATTACAGCTGGTTTGTCTTATCCTACTTTTTGCAAGTTTGTTAATTATTCTAAGAAATTTTTAAAATCTCCGTCGGTAAAAATGTTTGAAAAAAAAGAATTTAATATTTCTGTTTTTGAGAAGCTGGCAAAGAAAAAGAAAGCTAGACTTTTGAAACTTAAACTGACTACAGATAGGCAGGAAGGGGATATAGCTGGGACAAAGATGAAAAAGTTTTTTGATTTTCTGATTTTTAAATTAAAGAAAAAAGAGCAGGAGGTTTTGGCTGGGGAGTTTGTTTATGGCGGGGCGGGGCAGGAGGCAGAAGGTTATTTGGTTGTGAAGGAGAAAAAGGAGATTGAAATTGGAGGAGTTGATTCAGGTTTGAGAGATGCTGTGAAGAATTTTAAAAAGGTTAGAAAGAAAACTTATGTAAGGGGCGGGAAAGTTTATGCTAAGGAAAAAGTGGATATAGATAAGGTGTTGAAGCGGGCAAATGGGGCGGGTGTGGAGATGGGTGCGAGTATGGTTAGTTTTTGATAATTAACTGTTTTTTAGTTTTCATCCTTGCTCGAGCTCCACCTTGTCGGTTTTCGCTCTCGCACACATTTTCATTAATGTCCAGTACCTTTTCTCATATCGTGAAATGCTTAATATAATGTAGGGAATTTGCAATTGATTATAGATTCTGGGGAGCAAAATGGGAAAGCGACGTAAGGAGCGGATTTTGCGAGAGTTGTTTTGTAAACTAATGTTTGATATGATAATTAAATTAAAATGTGGGTAGGGTTGGTTTAGATTGAGATTAAGTGATGATAAGCTATTATGGCTGAAAGGATTATCTATTTAAGCGAGGAGAAACATCTAAGCTTTTTCCTCCCCTTATACCTCTTCCACTTGGTCTTAGATTTGGATCAATTATTAATCCGATATCTATTACGATTTCTTCAGAAGCACAATTTTTATCCCTATGTTTTTCAGCTTCTTCGGGTGTGCGAAAACAATCAACTTTATTGATAGGCGTATCTCTTAGAATACCGTAGGTCCCATCTCTTCTCTTCTTTGCTATAACATAAGTTGATTTGTAAAGTTCTTTTGTCATTTTAATTTGAATTCCAAGCAAGCTCAAACATATAAGCAAGGGAGCTTGTGAAGAATTCTGAATTTATCCAGACGCCGTAGTCAAAGTCTTCGTGGACGTTTGTTGGCTTGATTGTGAAAATTAATTCTTTTTTATCTGCAATTAGGAATCGTGCGTGGATGTTTTTGGATTTAACTGGAACTGAGAATTTTTTAATTAATTTTTTTACTTCTATTTCATTGTCAGCAACTATAATTTTAATATCAACTTTTCTCTTTTTTAATCTGGCGAAAGTGTCTTTGAACATTTTTTGTTTTGATAATAGTTCGTATGCAGATGTGACAATGTAGATAGATTTTTCTGCGTTTTCCATGATGTCTCTCATTTGGATGTATAGATTTGAGCGTCCTTTAATGGATGTGGAAAGTTCGTGGTTTTTGATTGGTTCTACTCCGGATTTGTGAAGTTCTTCAAGTTCTTCGTATTCTTTTGTTTCTCTTAGGTTTGAGAGTGTTTTTACTTTTTCTTCTGCGTATTTGACTGTGTTGTTTTTTAATTTTTCTATGACAATGTTTGGTTTTACTGCGATGTATTTTACTGGTTTTCCGAGTTTTTGGATTACAAATCCTCTTTTTTCTAGGGATTCTAAAACGTCGTAGGTTCTTGAACGAGGAACGCTTGAGAGTTCTGCTACTTCTCCTGCTGAGGAGATTCCTTTAGAAAGCAAAGCTAGCCAAACTTTTGTTTCGTAGATGTTCAGCTCAAAATAGCTTTTGATTTTTTTAATTAGTTCTGGTTTTACTATCATTTTGTTTTTTCCTTAATAGATGAAGGTCTAATACTCTTGGAAGAACGTAACTCATTGTGATCGATGATTCTGTCAAAAATTTTAAAATTCTATCCGGGTTTACGCCTCGATAAATCCTTTGTATGCTTGTAATTTTAGGGTCTTCTTCGATCTCCATTCCTTTTGGTGTGAATATATATGCTGATTGGTTTTTTGGATTGATAGGTTTACCAATATATAGCGTATGGTCACCTCTTAGCTTAGGTTTAATTTCATAAGTGTCCCACTGACTTTCTCTTGTTTGTGTATCTGTTTCTGTCATTTTTGATTATTAAAACTCTTTTTCGTGTTTTTACTATTGAAATTTAAGCGAGAAATCGTTTATAAATGTTTGGTTTGTTGTCTTTTTTTAGTGATAAATAAATAAGTTTAAATAGGGTTTTTGTTGTGTTTTTTCATGGGAAAGCTGGATTATGGATTGATATTTTTACTTGGTTTTTTTAGTTGTGCGTTTATTTTTTTGCTTTATTTTGGTTTTGGAGAGATGGTGGGTTTGGTTGTTGCTGATGATTTGGATTTAAGTGCTCCGTCAGACTGGATTGCAGATGAGGATGTGCTTGTTTTGGATGATAGGGTGATTATTTTTGTTGATAATGCGACTTTGTCAGGATATGAGCCAACAGGAAGTATGAGGCCGGTTTTGGGGGCGGGTGCAGGGGGGCTGCGGGTTGTTCCGGAAAGTGAGGGGCAGGTTAAGGTGGGGGATATTATTAGCTTTAGAGCAGATGAGAAGTTGATTGTGCATAGAATTGTTGAAAAGGGATTGGATGGGGAGGGTGTTTATTTTGTGACTAAGGGAGATAATAATAGTGTTGTTGATGGAAAGATTAGATTTGAGGAAATTGAATATGTAACTGTGGGAGTGTTTTGGTAATGGCGAGGGAAAGAATTGGTTTTGGACCGAAAAAGGAAAGGGAGCTTACTTATCTGGAAAAAATATATCGGGGCCGGGAGGTATGCCTTCATTATAATGGGCTTGCTTTTTATGGTGTTTTTTTTGAAGAAAATGTTGCTGAGAAATTAATTCATCTCAAACCGTCATTTGTTTGGGATCCTGAGGGAAGTAAATTAATAATGATTCATGATTGTCCAACTATTGTTCCTGTGAATTCTGGGATACCTATAAGACCTTTGGAAGAAGGGTGGTTAGAAGCTTTTGTTGCAAAGAAACAAAAGGAAAATAATGGGAGAAGAATTTGGACTCCAGAAAGCGATTTTGATTAGCAAAAATAAACTATTCAAATTGCCCAACTCGTGATTTACTCTTGTGATGGTAAATAAGATAGTCAAAAGTAAATTTCTCGCCTCCCACTCATAGATAATGATGTTGTTAACATCAAATTGCATAGCTTGTTTTTGAAATAGTTTTTTTAACCAAGGAAAATTTTCCAGAGGAGCATTCCGAGGAAGATTCCTGCTGTTATGAATGGCATGGCAGGGTAGAATTTCTTTTTTTGTGATAGTATTAGAAGAGCTGTGAGCCCGGCAAAAGCTCCGAAGGTAACGAAGAGGGCTGCGGTGAGGTTGAATTGAATGAGGAAGACGCCTGCTGCAATTATTGGGAAGACTACGTCGCCTCCGCCGAGGATTGCAAGTGAGACTTTGAATTTTTTATTGAGTGCTTTTTTTGGGATTGTTTTTCCTTTGTATTTTTCTTTTAATTTTTGTATTTGCGCTTTTACTTTTTTTGATGCGCTTGGGATTAAGAACCCGCCGAATATTTTTAGTTCTTCCATTTGGAATTTTGCCATTTTTTGCATTACTTTTGATTTCCAGACAGCCCACATGTCGTAGAGGGAGATTATAATTAGGAGGGTGATGATAGACCAGACAGCGAGGATTGGAACAAAGACTGCGGCAATTCCGGGATAGATTAGGAGTTCAGTTGCGTTGTGGACGAGAAAGTTGGGGCGGAATATTTTCATGAAGGCGACTGGGGCTGCGATTATTATAGCTGCGATTGAGGGGTAGAGTAGGTAGTGTCTGAGGACTGAGTTAAGGGTGATGCCTATTGCGATTGCGACTACGGTGAAGAACCAGATTCTTATGACGAGCTTCCATTTGTATTTTATTAGAATTAGAATTATTGCCATTGCAAATATGAATGCGATTATGATTGAGATAAATCCCGGGCCTGATTCTATTTCTTCAGGGGTTTGGAGTCCGTAAGGCAGAGGAGCGTTTTGTGAAATAACAAATAGTCCTATGAATTGGGTTAGTAAGAACATGCTAAGAAGGATTAGTGTGATTGAGAATCTGTGTTTCATGAGTTGTTTAGGATAATTATGTTTTTAAAGGTTGAGTTATATATTTTTTTTGTAATGTCTGCTATTAATGTTACCTCGCTGTTTATTTTTAATCATTTTATATTTAATTAAATTCCTCATCGTAAAATGCTGTGTGTAACATAAGGAATTTGCAACTGATCATAAATCCTAGAGGAGGCGAAATGCGAACAATTCGCTCTTGACAATAGTCTGTGCATCCTGAGAATTTTATCTTAACCTAACAGTCTCAAGATTTTTTGGGACAACTGTTTCAACTCGCTGCATTTTGTAGAGGGAGGAGGCAAGGTCGAGGGAGCGGGACTGCTCGCCGTGGTTTATGATTATTTTTCTTGGTTTTGGATTTATATTATTGACAAATGCGAGGAGTTCGTTTCGGTAAGAGTGTCCGGAAAAACCTTCTATTTGTTTGACTTCTAGTTTTATTGGGACTTTTTCTTCTTTTCCATTGACTTGGAATCTTGCTTCTTTTAATCCTTCTTGCAGCTGTCTACCTAAACCGTTTGGAGGTTGGTAACATACAAAGCAGATTCCGTTTTTTGCATTGTCTGCGAATTCTCTGAGATATTCAACAGAGGCACCTCCGACAAGCATTCCTGATGTTGCTAAGACAATACACGGGCCGCCTTCTATTACGCCTTTTCTTTCTTGCGACGAGCCGATTTGTTTGAAGGTTTCGGAGGTAAATGGATTTTTATCTGCGAAAATAGAGCTTCTGACTGAGTTTGATAAGAAGTCGGGGTATGCTGTGTGGATTGCGTTGATGTCCCAGATCATTCCGTCGATGTAGATTGGGACTTGCGGGATTTTTTTGTTTTTCATAGCATCTTCTAAGAGGAGCATGGTTTCTTGGGAACGGCCGAGTCCTAGTTCTGGGATAAGGAGTTTTCCTTTTCTTGAGATGACTTTGTTTACATAGTCAATTAATTCTTGTTCTACTTCTCTTCTTGGGGGGGAGGTGTTTTCTTTTCCGCCGTAAGTTGATTCTGTTTGTAATGTTTCAAGTCGTGGGAAGTGGCTGTTTGCTGAGTCAAGTAGTCGAGATTTTCCGAATTTCATGTCGCCGGTGTATAGGTAGTTGTGAAGACCGTTTCCGATGTTGAAGTGGATCATAGATGAGCCGAGTGCGTGTCCGGCATTGTACATTGTGATTCTTATGTCTGGGGTGATGTCAGTGACTTCGTTGTAGTTGAGGCAGATAGAATGTTTGACCATGTTTTTTACATCTATTGAGTTGAATAGGGGGGCAGCTGCTTGTTTGTACGCGACTCCGATAAAGTCGAGGGCGAGAAGGGCTGCGATGTCTCGGGTTGGCGGGGTCATGTAGACAGGGCCTTTGTATCCCATTTTGTATAAGTAGGGAATTAGGCCGGAGTGGTCGAGGTGGGCGTGGGAAACTACTATGGCGTCGATTGCGTTTATGTCGAATTCGGGGGCGTCTAGGTAGGGGAATTTGTCTGAGCCACTTGAAGATACATCTACGCCGCAATCAATTAGGATTTTGGAATTTGGAGTTTGCAGTAAGAAACAGCTTCTTCCGACCTGCCTTCCTCCGCCGAGGGCTGTGATTCTGACCCATTCTTCGATTTTTTCTGGGTTCCATCCTTTGTAGATTTTAGTGCCGATGGAGTTGAGGAATTTTTTTCGGTAGTTGTTGTTGGCGTAGAGAACTGCGCGAATGTTGTCTGTGATTTTTGATTTTATTGCTGAACTTCTTTGGACTTGCGGTGTCCACATTGTTTCTCTTTTTATTTCTTTTAAAAGTGAGCCTGCTTTTCCGATTGCAAGTCCGGGTTTTTTTGCTTCGATTATTACAATGCTTCTCTGGACATCAAAAATGATTTGGGTTATTTCTGCTTCTGCTGGGATTTTGGTTTTGATTATTTCTTCTGTTTTTTCCTGTGCAACTAGTAATTTTGTGTCTGCTCGGAGTTCAACTCTTTTTTTGATTTTATTTACTATTTCCTTGATTTTCATGTCGTTGTTTTTGAAGAATGCACTGTCTGATGTGTAGATTACTATGTTTGCTCCTTCAAAATTTGCGCTGCTAACTGTGCCTTTCGGCAGTTCGCTTTCAATTGTTTTTAAGATGTCTGCCATTTTTTATTTCTACCCTCTTTGATTTTTGTTTATTCTTGTTCTGTGTAAATTTTTTCTACTTTTCTTTTTGCCACATGTTCAATTCCGTTTTTTGTGATTTTGAAAACATCTACTCCGTGGCCTGAAGCTGTGTCTCTTTCTGAAGATGCCATAATGGCGTCAATTGCAAGTTCTATTCCTTCTTCGGTGCTTAGTCCTTTTTTATATAGTCTTTCTAATAACCCTAAGATGTAAGGCATACCAGATGAGAAATTTGCGTCGAAGTCATTTACAAGCATGACGCTTCCGGCTGGTTCGATTGAATAGAGTTCAACTGTTTCGTCTTCATTAAATCCTCCAATCATTGTTCCTGCAATAAAAGGAATCATAGAAGGTTGTCTTATGTTTTTGTAGGCGATCATTGCTACTAGATTTGCAGTTTCCTTGATTGTTGGGCGTTTTTTGTCTCTTAATTGCTTTAGTCTTAGTTCAGCTCTAATTAATTTTTTTAATAATTGTGTATCTGCTACTGAGCCTGTCCAGGATATAACAACATAGTCGTTTAGTTGGAGAACTTTTTGTGATTCTTTGTTTAGGACAATCGTGCCTGCTGTTGCTTTTCTATCTCCAGCCATGACTACCCCGTCTTTGCAGACAATTCCAACTAAACTTGTGCCTGTTTTTAAAATACTTTTTTTCAAATCTTCGTCCATATTCAGTATAAGAAGATGATAAACTTCTTAGAATTTACTTAATTATTATAATTTTACTCTTTATAAATTTTGTTGTTCTACGGGTTTGTTGGAATCTTTGTTTTAGTCTTACTTTTTAATGGAATTTTTCTACACAGTATCTCCGCATAGGTGTAAATTAGGCATTTTTGATTCAAAGTTCCCGCCCAACTCGCGATTTGCTCTTGACTATTCATGTAATTTTCGGGTCTGAAGATGCCC
>NZER01000507.1 GCA_002690445.1 Candidatus Pacearchaeota archaeon | reverse complement strand
GCGAGGACAAATTGCTCCTAGTATCGAAGAGGCCCAGGCGGATGCCCCATGGAAAGGACAATATTCCGATGAGGAGCTGTTGCAGCGATATAGAAAGCACGTAGGGGGTCGGCCGAGTGAGATAGATGAATATGAAGCATACCCAGAACCCGACGATGATGATGTAGACGAAATTTCCAGACCTGGACAATATATCCTTGAAGACTTTGAAGAGCATGGTGGTATCCAACAAGTAGCAAGGGAAATGCCATCGCTGTTCGGCATTGAGCCACAAGGCGTTCTAGCTGGAGAAGAGTTATTATATGACGACCGACCAATGCGGGGGCAATATGCACCTATTCCTGGTGGCGGCATCACTATGCAGGATGGCTCTACCCAGAAAGGTTCTTCCGAGTACCCTATTGGTCCTGGATTTGCGAGAGTTAAGGAAGATTTCGAGAGAGATAACCCAGGCTTTAAGTTTACCATCTACGGCCAGTACGGAGGAATTCGTTCGTTAGAGAGCAACTTCCAGCGAGTCCTTAATAATAAGCAGCACTGGGTGAACTACTTTACGCCGGAAGCAATTGCGAAAGGGAGGCCCACAAAGGCTGACTTGCTACCTGGCAAATTGGAGGACCTCCAAAAGAGTCCACATACTCATGCTAATGCTGCCGATGTTTTACTTAACGCCGATATAAAGCAGTATGGAACAGTTCCAGGTAGGCATAGAGGTGAGCGATTTCCATCCAATGAAGCAATGGCTAATTCCCCTCAAGGGAGATGGATGTATGCCAATGACTCTTACAACCTATTAGTCAGAGGATGGGTTCCGAGGGGAAAAGGTTACTCCAACATAAAGGGCATCCCAGATCCAAATGCTGATCGAAACGAGTATTGGCATATCGAGTACAACCCTGAAGCTGCAATGGCAGAGCTTAGACGCCTTGGGTATCTTGATGCGGAAGGATTCCTTAAGCCTCCTGTCTACGATGCGTCCTCAAGAAATGCTGAGATTGTTAAAGAGGCTCAAGGCACAAGCGTTCTGGAGCAAACTGATGAACAGAAATTATCAGCACTCACCGCATCCGCTGAAGATGACTTAAAGGATATAAAGAGACGTTTCCCCGAGGATACAGTCGGGCAATCGATGGCGCGATTAATGGGGAACTATCAGGGATCTGAAAGAAGATACCAGAAGGCCCTTCAGGATGCCTATCCAAAAATCGAGGAACTCCAGCAAGCTGAGTTTGAGGCAAATGACGCTACACAAAGAGCAAAGCAAAGAGCCTTATCTATCGAAAAAGGTCTGCGCGGTCATCAGTCAGCAATGGCAAAAACAATATCCGGACAGATTGAGGAAATCGAGACAAGAAGAGTTGAAAAAATTGATGGCATTATGCAGAACATGGACGCAGCGACACAGAGAATCCGCGAAATGGATATCAGTGCCACTCGAATGTTCGACTATCTTGAGGTTAAGAAGGACAAAGATGGTAAGCCGATCCTTGATGACAAGGGACAACCAGTTACGGAGACTAATCCTTTAAAGGTTGGTGCGGTTATCCTTGCGTCGCTTGCCTTAATTACTAATGCTTTCTTCACGTTTAAGTCTGCTGCGAAAAAGAAGGGGAACAAGATACCCTTTCTTGCTTGGGACATGATGTTGCAGGCAATGAATTTAGATCTCCGAAACCAAGAAGCTGCCCTTACCGGAGAGCAGGCTGAGTTGAATGCCGAATACAATAGACTCAATTATTGGAATAAATACTTTGGCGATCTGGAAGCCGCCAAGCTTCATACGAAGGTATTATTTCTTGACTACATTGAGGGAGAGATAAAAAGACATACTGCTGGTTGGAAAGATGTAGAGGCTCAAGGTGCTATAACCGTATTGCTGAAGAAGAAGGAGGCTTTGAAGGCAGAGACTAAGGCCCAGCTTTTAGGCAGAGTAGCGGAGTCTGCTGGTAGAGAGATGTCAAATACTATGTCTCTTCTCACTGGGAGAGAAACTATAAAAACTCGAAAGCAAGAAATCCTGATTAAGGCGTATAGTGCCCGAGGACGAGAAGCTAGAAAAAGAAAGAAGCTCAATATCCAAGATCAGGCAGCTCGAAATCAAGCATTCAAATTCCTGCCTGTAATCAAAGAAGTTAAAACGCTTTGGCTAAGGTCTGGAGGCAACACCAATATCATGCTGAAGGGGTTGGCCAAGACAGGTTTATTTGAACTACTTCCCCCGGAGATCCAGGGCATGGACATCCCTGGTGGTCAAACGGCTTATGACCTTGGGAGGATAGAATCAATCAGAAGTCAATATGCTGCTGTCTTAACCAAGGCAATGGGTGAAACTGGAGCCTTGGCTGAGAAAGAGCAGCTAAGAGCTATGACTCAAATCCCACTTGGGGACCATAGTGAGCTAGGACGTTGGAAAATAGAGCGCCTGATGTCCAGCATGAAACTCTTGGCGAGTGATGAATATTATTTGATGGATTATAAAACAAGAACAGGTTTGATTCAATTTATCTTAGACCAACCAGACACTCCTGATGGTGTTAGAGCTTCTATCGATATCATGGATAGCGTTACGGGTTCATGGGGAGAGCCAGGTGAAATAAAGACTTCTAAACAGGTAAGCCGGGAGCAAGAAGCCCAACTTGGGAAGGGGCGCTACCCTAGCGATAGCGACCCAGGACACCGAGGGCGAGTAATTGGTCCCGGTGCTGCGTTTGGGCAGGCTGATAAGGAATCCTGGGGATCAAAGAGAAGAGGGCAGGTCAGAAAACAGAGAAAAGAAACCAAGCAACAAAGAGAAAACAGGCGACGCATGGAAGCCAAACGCGGAAATCAGGGGAATCAAGAACTTGGTAAACCCGCTGGAACAGCTCTTAGATAGGAAGCCAATACTGTGACCAAACTCTATCATTACGATACTGACAGCCTTACGCCGGATCTCGATAAAGCCGAAATGTACGAGTATCTCAAGTCAGGCATGTATGAGTTTGATGAAGAGAAAGTTCCTATTCATGTAGTTGACCCCAAGGACCCAAAAGGTATTGGGATGGTCTACGAGCAGACCAGAGAAGAGGCGAGAGAATCTATTTTAAGCCATAGTGGAACTTATCTAGATCCAGATGAATTAAACCATTGGTTAAATAAGTTTGACTATAGTGATCGTCAAGGAACTGCCGCAGCACTAGGAGTTGCCGGAGCGTTATCAGTAGGAATTCTTCCTGGTGCCATGGCTCTCATGGATGAAGCGTATTCAGATGAGCCTTCTCTCGCCGGTATCATGGATGCCAATCCTGGCTACATGATGGCTTCTGATATCCTTACGACGATTGCAGCATTAGCAGCAGCACCTAAAACTGGAGCGTTGTCAGTAGGGCTCGCGGGTAAACCATTACATAGACTTGGCCTAAAGACGCTTATGAAGCAGGCCAAAAAATCACCATTCAGAACACTGGCAGCAGGAGCTCCTAACGTCGTAAGACAACTAGGGGGAGAAGTAGAAGAAAGAATCGGGAGCTGGGTACTTAAGAATGCTGCTGAAGAGCAATTAAAAAAATCAGCATGGAGAGGTCTTTTACCCCGAGTAGGCAGTCTTGGCACTGAGGCTCTTATATATTCTGCTGGTTACGGACTGCCACAGGCAATCAACGATAAGCTTGAAGGAAGATCTTGGGGTGATGTTGCAACCTCATACGGACTTCAGATGGGGATGGGAACCGGACTGGGTATTGCTATCCCCGGCATTCTCCACGGAACACTAGGCTTAGGACTCAAGGTCGCTGAAGGTGTTCGGAAGGCAGGAGCTTATCCGGTAAGATTCGCAATGGAATCTGTCCTTGCTAGGGACATGGCAAAAACAATAGCCTCGGGTGCATCTGCTATGAACCCTGACACCATATTTGCCAACTCAAAAAAAGCAATCAACATTGCAGAGAAGTTTACGACAGCACACTTGCAAAAGAGTGCCGGTAGGCAAATGGCTAAATTTACTGCTCAGCTAAATAAAATGGTTAAAAAGACTGCTGACATGATGAAAGGAGCGATGGATAACCAAAGGCTCATTAGGGCGGCAGACCAGGTAGGTCACGCAGTAGGTGTTGTTAAGAGGTGGGTAGGTCATATTCCCGCTAATGCTGACGGAGCTGCAAATCCTTTCGTTCTTGCAGATCAAATGATCAGTGGAAACTTTGCATCAAAAGAGGCAGGAGTCTCTATGGGATTTATTCCCAAATTAAGACTCCAGACACAAAGACTTCTTGCAGATGCCCAAAGAGAGCTTAAGCCTGAAGACCCTTTGAAGATGCCAACACAGTTACAGCATGCTGCTGCTGATGAGTTAGAGGGGATTATTGCAGACCTGGATGCCATCGAGAATTCTGTCCTTCATTGGGTTAGAGGAACTCCTTTTGTTAAACAGATTAAGGATTTCTATAAACTTGGCCAACAAGGTACTGATGCCGCCGAAAAAGAGATGCAAGAAATTGGTAAGCGCTTTCGGGAATGGCTCAATGAGCCAACCCAAGCAGGCAGATTGGCTGATTTTGAGAACTGGACCAAGAAGTATGGTAAACATGGTGCAGGAATGATCCCAGAGCAGCAATTTATCCTTGCACACTTATCTATCGATGATTGGAAATTTGCCCCAGGAGTTGTTGGCACCTCTGGTGCGAGGAAAGGCATGCTCAGCGAGCGTGCTACAGACTTTATTACTGACACATTTGTTCGGCTAGAGCGGTTATCCGCAAGAGTTCAGGCATCTATTACAGATGGAACGATACCTGTTGATGATATCACGCAAAAGTGGGCCGATAGTCTTAAGTTGCAAATCACCGAGATGCTTACGAACACTGGAAGAACGTGGTCAATCAATGGCGGACCTACGGCATTTGGTCACATGTCTAAGAAAAAAGCTTTTGTAAACTCCTTGCTGAGAGCGAGGGATGTGCAGCATCAAAAGCTTACAGACAAGTTTGCAGTGTCGGTAGAACAGTTTCCTGATGCAAACAGAATTGACCTTGGTAAAGTCGAAACTCTTTTACGCAATATCAATCATGCCGACAAAGAACACTCAGCAAAGATGCTGCTCGAATATGCAAGAAAGAATAAAGCACTCTTCGACTACTTTAAAAAGAACTACGATATGAGTCGAACCGATCTTGCACCAGGACTTCCGGGAGCGATAGATGATGCCCTCAGTGTAGCAAAAGATTCAAGACTTGAGATAGCTCGACACATAACGCTAATGAAAACAAAGATGGCTGATGCGCTTGAATGGTCAGCAATTATGAATGCAGACAATCAGCTATCTTTAGCAGCTGGCAATAGGTCTCTAATGCCATGGAGTATTGGATCTGGGGCGGCGGTTGGCCTTGGTGCTTCTGCATTAGGGATGGACGCAGATACCTCTATAGCACTGGGCGTGGCTGCTGGTGGTGGTAAATTCATGTACGATAGTATGGTTAACCCCGGAAGAGCTATGGCTACGATAAACAAGTTCTTTATTGCCGGTAATGAATTCGATCAGTTCATAACAGGTCAGGTTGATAGATATTTTACATGGTTAAATAAGGCAGGAAAATACCCAGGCATCAATCGTCTTTCATACATTGGACCTGGTGGCGATAAGTATGGTCAATTTCCCAGTATCTTCACATCTAGGTTTATTGCTGACTATGTGACAGGCAAAAAGATGAAGAAGGCAATTATTGAGAAAGCAGATCTTAAGACCTATGAGGAGGAAGAATAATGGCTGGGGCCGATAAATTTACAGTAGAGGAATTCAAAAATGCTCGAACGATATTTGGGCAATTGAAAGTCCCAGAGAATAAGCAAGCCCTGATTGATCAAGCTTCCCGGGAGTTTAAGATTGACCAAGGTATGTACGATGCAATGCGAGAGCAATTTGATGGATATATCACCAAGGCAATTAAGATTATTGATGATGCTCCTGTCATTAAGGAGAACTTATTCAGCGAGGAAATAATGCCTCCTGACTCTGAGGTTCAAAAGGTAGGAGAAAGACTGGCTGTTCTTGAGTATGGGAGTGGAGTAATTATGCGAGGTCTTTACAATGGAACTTTGACTCAAAATGAGATTGATGCCTTTAATGAATTTTATCCAGACCAAGCACAAAGTCTTGCCTTCGAGTTTATTACTCGTATGAATGATCCAGAAATGTCAAAGAACATGCCTCAACAAGAGAAGGAACTTGTTGGTTCTCTTATCGGCGTTGAGGTTATGAATCCTCTTATCGTTGGAGCATTGGCTAAGACTTACGAAAAGGAAGACGAAGAAGAAAAACCAGGACCGAAGTCTCAGCCACAGTGGGTAGAGGGTCGGTTTCCTGCAACACAACTAGCAGGATCATACGCTGTAGAGCAGCGTAGAAATACATAGGAGAAAGAAATGGCACTCGGAGAACATAGCGACGATATTTCGCAAGCCACACCACGAAGATTATCAGTGTGGGTAAACAAATCAGCTTCCGATATTGGTGTATCATCCAAGGCAGGAAACACTACGGCAAATAGTAGCTGGATTCCCTGTGCGGGATTCAATCAGGCTACAGTCTTAGTTACTGTTACAAACGCAACGGAAGGGAGTGGCAGTACTGCGACAAACTTTACCTTTGGTATTGATATATCTAACGATGAGTCTACTGCTTATCCTCTCCAGACTGCATCGACAAGTTCGGGAACGGCAACCTTGTCCACCCTTTCTTATTCAAAGGCTACTGGTGATGCGAGCATTAACTTTGCGGTAGATTTCCCGATTAACTACAAATATTTCAGAATCAATACCCCTACTCTCGCGAGTGGCGCGGCAGGTGATTCTTACTCAATAGAAGTCAACTTGGGTAAGATTTAAAATAGGAGAATACTATGAGCGGATTTCATACTAAGAGCGAAGGTACTGGACCTGGCAGTTCTGTTCACGCGGGAGTGGATGATCAGAGTTCCAGCAACGATGACCAGATTACCATCAAGGATGGTGAAATAATCATTAATGAGGATTCAGACGATGTAGACTTCCGGGTTGAAACCGATGGCAATGCTAGCATGCTTTTTATTGACGGTGGTACTGACCGCGTTGGCATTGGGGAATCAAGCCTAGACGCCATACTACACATGACAAAAGGCAGCGCCGGGTTATGCAATATTAAAATGGAATCTGCGGGTAGCGCTGGCTGGCGCTTTGGTATTCCGGCAAGCAACACATCCCTTGTTTTTGACAATGCGAACGATGCCTTAACTGCCCCGAAGCTTGTTCTCGATACGAACGGTAACCTTGGGCTTGGGACAACCGCCCCAGGTCAGCTTCTTGACGTAAATCAGGGTGGCGGCAACATGATTGCTGACGGGTATGACACCCACTCGCTTGCTGCCTACAAAGAGAACATCGACAGTGCTCCAGGATATCTTTCAAATCTTGTGGCTTGCTCACCGAAGCAGTGGAATCCCTTACCCTTCATCTCGGCAGATGAGATTAAGGCCGCTGTCTTTGAGCGCTTCGGTGAGGATGTTTTGGTTGCAGAAGCCGTTGAAGCAAAAGAGGCTGTCTATGAAACTGATGATGAGACTGGTGAGGAAATCATAGTAGAGAAGGCTACCGAAGCCAGAGAAGCGGTTTATGAGCGCCAATGCCCTCAGTGGGATGCGTATTTCCCCGAATCAAATTCGCACCGAAACAAGGCGCTTTACGATATGCCGGAAGGCGAGATGAAGACCTGGATTGATACATGGTGTGAAACAAAACGTGTCGGTATGCGCCAGGAACCAAAATGGCAAAAGAAGCGTATTGGCCTGGTGGCTGATGGTGAGGCAACGGCAGAACACTTGCCCGAATTGATTGCTCACGACAGTGACGGTGCCCCTACGGGTATCAGCACGATGCCGTATATCGGGATGCTTCATTCGGCCATTATCGAATTAGCCGCAAAGGTAGAGGCACTGGAGAACGAGTAATGGAAGACAGCGCAACTACAGCGGCTTTGGTTGGCGTTGTACTGGCGCTGGTTAAGCTCGTCGAAAAGGGGATGCAGAAGGCCAACGGCGGATCCGTAGAATATCGGCTGCAGTGCTTGGAGAAGGCAACAGAAAAGCGCATGGACGCGCTAACAACGAAACTGCAAG
>NZER01000506.1 GCA_002690445.1 Candidatus Pacearchaeota archaeon | reverse complement strand
TTTTACACTCCGACTGGTCAGGGGGGTTGCTTACGTAATGGATTCTGCCAGCTGTCAGGGAATGTTATGTAAAGAGACTCGGAGGTATTATGTAAAGTGAAAATCATCCTGGTAGTACATGTTATGGTGACAAGGGGGGGTTGCCGGTGGGGGGTGGGTTACTCTTTTGGTTTACAAGCAGTGATTTAATCTCTTTGCTTGCATATCTACATTTTTTCTCTTTTAATTTTATATCTTCTGTCAATTTATTAATTATGTTTAAATGGTTTCTATCTTCAATCGCTCTGGCTAGTCTTGCCAATAAACACCCTTTACCTGTCATGGCTTGAAACTCCTTTTATATGTGCATCAGCCCGTTTTAGCCATAATTTATCTGGTTCTATCTCATGCATGAGTTTAAAACTCCGGTCTGGCATTACTAATATAAATTGATATTTTTTTAATATTAACACTGCTTTTCCTAACCCTTGTGATAGGTTATTAAGGTATTGTATATCAGCTTTACCTTTCAGATGATATATAATCAGATAGTCCGCTAACTCTGTTAAATCCTGATTTAGTTGGCAAGGTCTCCTGGCTATATATCCTAACGCTAGATTATAATGGCGACATTGGTCATTGATATCCGCTACTTCCTGGGGTAATGGACTAGGCTTGGATGGACAGTATCTATTGGCTTCGTCAATTAAGAATAATTCATAATGGCTGTTTTTAACTTTACGAATGACTGTTTCTAACTCTGGTGAAGAATTGCGGACTTTGGGTAAATAACTATCATATTTCGCATTAATTGGCACTTCATCAAGTGTATCATAGACCAACGCTTTACGCCCAAAGGAATTACATATAAAGTTGGCATTGGTGGATTTCCCTGTACCCCGTAACCCAAACATGCAAAATGTTTTACGGTGCAAGTCTATTGTCACACTCATTTTATTAATCCCCTAATCTGGTTTATTGTAAATGGTATTGCATCAATAGTTTCAGCCAGGGATTTATTCCCGTAACCTTGCTGTATCATTGAATCTAAAAAGTGTTTACCGAACTCTAGCAACTGATTTGTATCCAGATTATTTTTTCTGTCCGGTGGTTCGGTAGGGTTGGATTTCAACTCTTTAGCTTGCTGTAGCATCTCTTTGATGCCTTCAATAATATCTTTAAACTGTTTGATACCCTGGGGGCTGAAGAACCCTGTATTAGGGAATGCTGGTGTATCAGGGTTTATTCTAGTCGAACTCTGTTGTATGTCTCTTATATCTATCTTAGCCATTCTACTATTGCCACCTTAAAGTTACCCCACAAAATTCGCAAATTTCAGATTCCCCCTCCAGTTTAGCATGGCAATTACCGCACTCAAAAGAATCAGAATCTGAAATTAAGTCCTCCTCATCGTCAAGTGAAAACACCTCCGGTATAGTTATATCAGGGTTATTTGATACTTCTTCAGCTATAGCTGCTTTTTCTGTTTTCGTTAAATTTTTTAAATCCTCTATATTTACCGTTAAATTCTTGCCTTGTTTTTGGTATTCTGCTATTACTTTGTCTAGTAATTCTTTAGCGTTTTTAGGTTTATTACTAGCCCCTGGTGGTCTACCCATTTTTTACCTCCCTAGAAAGTATTTAGAAAGCCTGTTTTATCCTGAACCATACCGGTAATCAAGGAAACCCCCAGCGATACGCCGGTTAATGCCTGGGACATTAACGCTTTCCCCAGGGATTCCGGTATTTGGAATTCCATAGTAATCGGCTTGTGATTTATATCACTTTTAGCCACCACGGTTAATTTTAAATCTCTTCCGGATTCAAACAACGGATTTTTTTGTATTTCATTCATAACTACCCCCCTCATAATATATTATAATAGGTTTCGCTCTTGGTAATAGTACCCCTCAGGGGTAAAAGTTTCTCAGCTAATGCTTTAATTACTCTTTTGATTACTACTTTACCGCTGGTAATGGTGGTAAATGTTTTTGCTCCATCATCGGAAACTGTTTCTAACTCTATCTTTAAAAGCAGTGCATCGTGAGTACCAAATTTAGTCGGAAAATCCTCTATTAATTGAGCATCATGCACAAGTAAGGGCTTCCCTACTAAATCTTTAAAATCCACCCTGGGTAAATCCGGATAAAATTCACCTCCCCCTAGCACTTCTCCGAACGATTTTAGTGACTCTTGCGACATTTTGTTTCCCCCTTCTTCCTTTATGACCTCGACTTTCATTGTCAGACCTCCTGTTGTAACTTATCGACGTAAACTATTGATACCATGTAGACCTCTGTGTTGAGCTTTCGGTCTATATGTACGCTGTCAAGGTGCAAGTTTTGTTTCCTGAGAGCGACGCTTATGTCCAGGTTGACCTCTCTAAGCGTAAAGTTTTGACCGACGGTCTCGTAGTACACAGGGGTAGACGTCATTAGCAATTCCTCCTTTTATTATTGATATGGGTTAGCTGACTGTTATCTCTCCGTGCAATACTTTCTTGTAGCACTCATGGCAAGCATTATGCCTTTCTTTTCTACCAACTTTTGTTATCTGTCCAGCGTGTAGTTCTTTCTTGCAGTAGTAACATTTATTTAGTGCTTTCATTTCTAACCTCCTTTTATTATTGATAATGTAATAAAAATATACATCAAAAACGTTAAAATGTCAAACTTATTTTAATATATATATATATTTATTTATTATTTATAATTATATTTATGTATTCACTTCTATAAAGGGTTTACTGGTCACCAGTTTGTTTTCCCATGACCATTTAGAAAGCCAGTGTCTTTTCCTGTCAAAATTGAGGTTTAATGTTTTTTTATCCCTAGTAAATCTATTAATCATGTTAGTATTCCCATTACGAAACACCACCAGTCGCCATGATAATACCAGGCGTTGGTTTATTGTTATATCTTCGCTATTACGGTTTCGTCTCACTAAATCTGAAAGATTATTTAAACCTTGGTAACCCCTGAAGTGTACCTTGTCCCCTATTTGATAAACTCCACTTCCGACTATTACCCCTCCACCCCGGTTTTCAAAGTTCCACTCCCCTAAATTATTCCCTATGTTAAGCTCATTTTTAGATATCTTTTTAGATGTAATAATACTATCGGTGTGGACCGCTACCGTAAACTTGTCATATTTATCACATACTTTACACACTTTAACTCTTGTGTTAGCGGTAATAACGCTGGCATATATAGGGTTAAAAAGCCAGCCAGCTTCATATATTTTCCCTTGCTCTTTTCGGTATTTCTCCGTAATCTGTATGAACTTGCCATAGAAGCTATTAAGTAATATTTTTATTAACATATAGCGTAATTTATCACCATTTTTATAATGCTGCTTTAACTTATATAATCTTTTTATCTCAGCCTTATAAGGGTATTTTTTTGGACATATAATCCACCAGGCATCAATAATATCTACCCCATCACCCTTAGAAATTAAGTAATCAAACTCATTTTTCGTTATGATTTTCGTAAATGAACCTATAGGGTAGCGATTAACATTATTAATCTTCAATGGGACGGGGGAGTAATCATTTGAAATTAATACTCTACATTTTATAAAACCATAGGTAGCTGTTGGCTGGTATTCGCTAGATTTAAGAACTTTGGCAAAGCGTATATCCTGAAGGTTACTGATTTCGTAGGGATAAGCTGAATTTATATCATACTGGTAGAATTCCCCAAAGCCTCGCTGATATGTTTCAAACTTACCCCCGGCATAGGATAGATAAGCGTATTCCAGGCACTCTGGATAATAACGGTAGTATCTTTTTACATCTATGAGTTCACAACTTTTGGCAAAGTGCATACCCGTTATATAACCGGTGGAATATAACTTTTGTGGGTAGATATCTAATTCTTTTCTCAATATATCCAAAAAATAATCAGCTAAATCCTTGGTTAATATAGCATCTTGCAGACAGTAAGCAGCGATATTATCCCAATTCGTGATTATATATTCGTGAAAGAATTTTTTAGTATTTATGGGGATTTTATTTCTTCCCAGGTAACACCTTGCTGCTGAATTTAAGGATGTGCCAAAAAATTGTGATATGTCATAAAATACTATAGATTGTTTCTGCTTTATATTGTTAATAACTAATTCCTTACGGGGAATTGAACGTATAGATAACCCATCATATATTACTTTCCCTTTATGTCGTATTTCCTGTAGGATATCTGGGGGGAATTGTTGAAGTATTGAACCCTCATCGTATTTGAGATTGTAGCAAACGAATTTAAAACCCCTATATTTAGCTTGAAATAAAGTACTTAACAGGTCCGGGGGTTTAATTATAGTGCCATCAGATACGGCAAACATAAAGGGTCTGCCATTTGTGTCACTTTCACTATCAATTCCCAGTATTTTAATACGATTTTGGTTATTCTTGGGTTGACGTATAGAATAACGATATAATATTTTATTGAAATGGCATTTCATGGGTTAAAAGCCCTTGTTCTATTTTAATAATTTTCTAAGTCCTCCCTATCCCTCCCCCGTTCAATTCCACGTTCTATACGGTCTCTAACTTCTTTTATAGATATTTCCACTGGTATTTTTTTATTTGGGTGTTTGGCTATCCATCCTTCCGGGTTAGCGGTATATGCTCTGAAACTAAAATTCCAGTCTTTCCAGAGAGTATTCGCTACTGTATTAAGCCATTTTATGGGAAGTTTAGTAGATAGACTACGCCGTTTCAGGTTAGCAGTACCAGGGGAGAATCCACCTTTTCTTAGCTGTTTATATACCGTCCGCCTTGCCAGATTTCTTATAGGTTCGTATAATGAGTTTGGAGGCTTGGCTTTTCCGGTTTTCCATTGATTAACATTTTTAACCGATACCTTTAAAGCGGAGGCAATCTTAGATGGAGTAATACCCATTAAACGTACTTCGTTTATATAATTACGAGCCATCTATTTTCCTTCCCCTGGGTGGGGCTTTAAAAATGTTATCTTAACCCCACTGTTCAGACATTGCATCAGCAATCCCCTGATAAGTTACTGACTTTAGTGACCTCCCACCAGGATTGCGTTTATTACTCCAGTAGTCTATTTTTCTATGAGGTGGTGGTATATGGAGGGTGGGCATTAGTGGTGGTAGATTCTTGA
The DNA here is from genome assembly GCA_002690445.1 of Candidatus Pacearchaeota archaeon. The sequence continues at coordinate 3,979 of NZER01000506.1, read as the reverse complement.
GCCAAAAACAAGTATCTTTCCTTATATCATGCCCGAACATATATGGATGTATAATCTGGTCTGGTTTACGATACTTAGAATTCATACAACCGATAGGGTTTTCAACAGCGATTTTATTTATTGGTGCTTCAATAAACCGCAAAAAGAATTGGGCTGATAATTCCCTATTTTCACGCCATGCTAAATCAGGTCTGCGATTGAGCCAGTTATTACCACCATTACAAATATATTTGCAAGGTGGGTGTGCTACCATTAAATCCCAACCGTCGTGGAGGTGGTTCAATACATCATCCTTAATATGCCATTCGGGATGTCCTCCACTACAATTCTGAGTATCACATGAGAAAGCTTCGTGACCTTTTTTTCTAAAGGCTATACATACCGCCTGGCTTTCTTCACAAGCTACTAGAACTTTCACTTACTTTTCCTAAAAGTCCTCACCTGAATAATGCGTATTAGATTTTGGCATATCATCTACCCTGATGTCAAGTCCTAGTCATAAACTTGACACGCCCCCTCTTTACATAATATAATTATAGTTAGGCATGGTCTAGGGGGGTCGTGAGCCTGAAGACAGGCAAAAACCTGTTTGAAGCTATGTTTAATACAACAACTGGAGGTAACAAAATGCAAGCAAGAATTGGTGTACCTACAATGCGAGGAATCCAGGATAGCCTTATTGATTATGCGGTAGGGCTTGGCGGTGGCGTAATCTATGCGTTGTCAAACGCTTTTACCGGTAGTGGATTACTTGGGGGCTTAATTGGTGCTGGTCTAGCAGGCTCTGTAGTACGAGGTTCCAGGGGTACTGCAATCGCCACTATTCTAGGTTTCCAGAGTATCATTGGCACTATCGGAAATACGGCGGCTGTTACTAATGATGGTAATGAGGGGGTAATGTAATGGGTTTGTTTGAGAATATAATCGGAGGAGTAATTGGAACAGACCTGGCAAAAAAACCCCAAGAAGCATCATCACAACGCCCTTTTAAGACACATTTAACCGTCACTGACGGACTACCGGCAGCTACTTATGGCACATCTGCATTAGTAGCAGCTATCATTAACGGTCTAGCGGCTGGCAGTCCATGGACTCTAATATGGCAGACGGTATGCCCAGCCCAGCAACAGATGAGGTGGGGCTACGGGTCACCAGCGTTAGCACAAAACCAGGGCTACATGTGGTTCTACTCTGTAGATATCACCGTAGATGTAACCGTTGGAGTCCTTAGACTTGTCCAGGCAAACGCCAGGCAAACAAAAGTATACACTGTGCTTGAAATTAACGATGAAGCGTTACATTCAACCACAAATACCCTTGTAGGGTTACCACTACTGGACAAGAACCAGATGGTACCGCTTCCGGAAAAACGGGAGTTTCCACGGGTTTCTGAAGATTCGTTAATGCAGATGTGGTATAGGGTAGTAACCCCGGCAACCGCTGAGGATACCTGTAACTTTTCAATTCCTATAACGGTTTATCAGTAAAAATTAAATTTTATTAATCTTTTCGGAGATTAAAATAAGGTGGGGGGTTGGTAGTACCTTACCCCCCACCGCCCACGGGTAAATAAAAATGAAAAATAACATCATCAATATAAGACTAGCCCGTATAAAACGGGAGGGTTCACCGGTCTATTCCTACCAATTACCGGTTACCGCCAGTAATATATCTGTCGCTATCTATGTATCTACACAATTTCCACTGAGTCGTAAATACCAACCATTGGATAGCCTTGAAATTGTCAATAATGAGCCTGCTAATAATATACTGGTGACGATTAATAACCAGGATGCTTATTACTGTCCAGCTGGGACTATCCGCAGTGTACAGGGGGCGGGTGTGGCATTATGGCAAGTAGCTATACAGAATCTGGGTGCAGGGAATACTACACTGGGACTCGTACGCTTAAACCTCAAAAAAGAAGCCATGACTATTGATAAATGGGCGGCGAATCACTGATGAAAAATAGAGATATGCTAGTAATAGGGGCTATTGGTTTAGTCGCTTATTTCTTCATGAAACCATCTACTAAAGCAAAAGCCAATGCTGGACTAAGTGGTAGCTTCCCAGGGCTTAATTTAGCATTGCCGGATATAAATTTTCCTGATATGGCATTTCCTGATATATCATTTCCTGATATATCATTTCCTGATATATCATTTCCTGATATAGCATTTCCTGATATATCATTTCCTGATATACCAATTAAGTTCCCAGAGATTCCATCATCCGCTACCGATTGGGGGGATTGGATGCCGGATTGGATGACTGATGGTGGTGGTGGAGCGGGGGATGGTAGAGAAACCCCTAAAAATGGTTCAGAAAAGTACGACCAGGCAGCATTGGATGAAATAAGGCTGCGTGAAGAAGAATTCATGACTTCCCCCCAGAGAGAATCGGAAAGACCAGGACTCCATAAAACGATTTTCGGATATCCTAGACCGCTGATGCCTTGGGAAACCCCCCACGGTGAGGGGTTTTACAGCCCAGTAGATATAGAGTTTAAGACCAGAAATATATGGGATAGTGGTTTTCTAATTACACCACGGAGTACAGAGGATGAAGTAACTTCAAAATATCCTGAATATGCAACAGACATGGAAAAGCTATCAGAAAATGCACCATGGCTGTTATCAGATACAGAGTTAGCGGAGTACGGATAAAATGGGAGTATTTTTAACAGCCCTGGCTTTGTCTCTATTACAATTATTAAAGTCTAAGCCAAAAAATAAAAGGGTAAAAAAATGAATGGGAAAGAATCAGAAGTAACCGTTATCCCACAAATGCGACAGGTTACTTATACCACTTATGCAAGTTTCCCTACCGGGGGAAGGGAGGGTGATTTAGCATTTGCAACCGATAGGTTGATTCTTTATCGGTGGTCAGGTTCAGCGTGGCAATCAGTGACGTTTGCTTCCTCTTCAGGTGCTACCGGGGCGAAACCGGCAGCTGCAGATTTACCCAATGGTTCAATGTATTTTGATACTACCCTTAACTCATTATCGCAAGTTCAAGCTGGGGCGTGGGTTACAATTTCTAGTGCTTCATATGTACAAGGTGCCAGGGCTTATAATAGTGCTTTAGTGGCTGTTGCTGACACAACTTTAACCGCTCTAGCTTTAGATAGCGAACGTTGGGACACCGACACTATGCACGATACCATAACTAATAATAGTAGACTTACTTGTTTCACGGCGGGTAAGTATTTAATAATCGCTCAATGTGGTTTAACTGCACCAGCCAACGGGTCAACTGTATCCCTACAAATACGGTTAAATGGTGCTACTACTTTAGCTAGTAATACGGTATTAGTTGGTGGTGTTGCTACTCCTGATTTAATAGCCACCACGATTTACGATTTATCAATTACTGATTATGTTGAAATGTATATTTACCATAATCACGGGGGGAACAGAAACACTTCCAAGTCCGCTAATAGTTCACCAGAATTTATGATACAAAGGATTGGTTAAAATGATTAAAACATATATTTTACCAGTGAAAAGAGAAAACAATACAGATATTATTAAAGGGATTGAACATATCCACAACGCTTTTGTAACATATGATAAAAATAAAGCTATACTTATACAAAACACCACTCCCAAAGAGGATACTAATTTAACCGCTTTAGCTTTAAAAGTAAGAGAAACTACAAATAAAGAGAAACAACTATTCTTAAGTTTGCCGAAAATAACAACTATACCACCGAATCCCTTAAAGGAAATTGAAGCTTTAAAAAAAATACTGAAAGCTAAGGGTGTATTGTGAACGGCAAAATTAGCTGGCAATTAGTTGTTATAATCGCTATGGTGATAGCGTGTGTTACTACTATAGAGGTATTAGCTTTATATAAAGGTATAAATGGCGTTATAACGTCAATAACTGTTGCTGCTATTGTGGGTATACCAAGTGTAGTAATTACCCGTAAAGTATGTAAACCAAAAGAGTAACCCACCCCCCACCGGCAACCCCC
>NZER01000505.1 GCA_002690445.1 Candidatus Pacearchaeota archaeon | reverse complement strand
TAAATATCTACATTTTCAATGGGATTAATTCCAATAGAACCCTCACTTACCGGAGCTTCAACTTTATCAAGTTTTTTTGTTGTAGTTCTTTTGGTCTTGGTCTTAGTCTTAGTTGCAGGCGCATTCATATCTTCAACTTTATCAAGTTGTTTATCTAGTTTTTTTGTTCTAGTTCTTTTGGTCTTGGTCTTAGTTGTAGTCATAATTACTATTGAAATAAATGTTTATTCTTGTAATTAATTACACATGTCAAACGATCTTGCAACTAGGTTTTGTGACCGACCATGGACCTTTTTAGAGATACAAGAAAAGAGTTTATATAATTGCTGTCCACGGTGGGTTAACCTTAACGAAATAGGAGATATTACTCCAGAATTAGATTTCGCTAAAGAATGGAATAGTGATCGCAGTAAAGCGTTCCGGCGAAATATTCTAGATGGTTCTTTTAGTATGTGCAATAAGGAAGAATGTCCTATGATTCAAAATAAAACCTTACCAAAACGTACTGATATATTAAATGGAAAACACGGTGAAAGACTGAAACAAATTGTACAATGGGACCTTGAGATATCTGATCTACCTGCTACTATTAATCTATGTTATGATAGATCTTGTAATTTAGAATGTCCTAGCTGCCGAAACAAAAAAATATTTTATAACGAAAAAAACTTTCCGGAGCGATATAAACAAGTATTAAAAATTAACGATAAACTATTACAGATGATTCATAGTAAGCCTCATGACGTCAATCTTATTATAACAGGTTCAGGTGATCCGTTTGGATCGCCGTCATTTTTTGAACTAATGAAAAAAATTAACCCACGGCTGAACCCGAAAATCTCATTAACACTACAAACAAATGGAGTATTATGGGATGAAAAAAGATGGGCAAAACTAAAAAATATACATACATTAAACATAAGCACTATTATTAGTTTAGATGGTGGTATAAAAGAACATTATGATAAAGTTAGAGTCGGAGGAGATTGGAACCGATTAATGAAGAATTTAACTTTTATAAAATCTCTTAATTTACCGTGGGTTAGGTTAGATATGTGTGTACAAAAAAACAATTATCAAAGCATACCTGAATTTATTGAAATAGCTAAACAACACAATTTTGATTCATACACATCAAGAATTTTTAATTGGGGTACATTTACTGAAGGAAAATTTGATGAGCATAATATATTTGATAAAAAGCATCCCGAACATAAAAAAATGGTGGAAATAATAAATAGAGACTGTCAATACGATAAACACGACTGGGGTAATTTAACTGATTTTATTAAATGAAACTAGCAGTATTATTATACGGTCAACCTCGATTTTGGGAATTAAGCTATAAAAGTATTATACAGGAGACTACTTTTGAAAATAGTACTACAGATTATTATTTTCACTTTTGGGATAAAATAGCATATCATAGCCACGACCCTGAATATGAATTAACTGATAAAGATAAAAAAAATATAATAACTGCATATAAGCCGAAAAGCTATTCATTTACTGATTATTCCGTATTAGAGCAAACCTGTGAAGCAGTATTTAAAATCGTACAAAAAGAAAAAGAAAAAATATGTAATTTTCTTAATAAAAACGAAAAAAAAATTAGTACAGGAACTAATGAAATACTTTTTGAATATACATCTAAAACGAAAGAGTCTGAATCTGTTGAAGATATTATTAATAATATTCAACAACGGAAAATAGATAAGCATAAAAAATATTTGCAAAAAAGTATTTTTGAAATTACACAACCAAGCCACCTAACATACTATCTAGGTCAATTTGTGTCATTACAAGAAGGAGCAAAATTAATAGAAGAAGAATATGATTATATTTTTAGAATTAGAACGGATGTATTATTTACTACTTTAGATTTATATAAAAACAAAAAAGAATATACACACGATAAGCGATTATTTTATGACGCGTTATATAATAACAAAAAGGGAATTTTTTGTAAATATGGAGATCTACAAATTTGGGAAGGCGCATATAATACCGATAGTCGGGTTTGGCTGGAAGAAGTTTACAAGGTTGAAGAAGATCATCAGACTAAAGCTAGAACTAATTATGATAGTTTCACTCTTTTAGATAATAAAATATATGCAAAACCTCGACCCGGCTCTCTATGTACTAAATTGCACGAATATAATTATAAAACACAATATTTACACATGAAGGATTGGTATATGGTTGGGAGTGGGCCTGAAATGTTACAATGTATAAATCAATACCTAAGAACTATTATTAATATGATAAAAAAATCAAGAATTTTTTTACAAGTAGACGGTATAGATGTAAATTGGTCAGCAGGTGAACTTGTTTGTGGAGAAGTTTTAGGGTTAAATAGTATACCTGCCGAGGAATTAGGATATATGTACCAAGGCGAAGTCGCGGACCAGCTTAATGTTCCTCGGATGATTATCTGTAATAGGATGATAAAGATTGCTAATAAATATACAAAGCAAAACATATTAGGTCGCCCTCATGTTAGAGTATTAGCTGATTCTGATATACCTTTAAAAGAACAATACAAAAAAGTCATAAAAAAACTAAATTAAAAATGAATGTTGCAATATGTATATGTGGTGAGCCTCGCATGAAAAAATACGGTGCTGCTAGCTTAAAAAAATTCCGTGAAGATATAAAACAATACCAAGGCTTTTACGGCCTGGTTGGTGATGTTAAGTTAGATGTATTTTATCATATATGGGATCATGTAACAAAAAGACAACGTAATCATAAATCTCAGGATCCGTTTGTTGAATATGTAACTAAGAAGGAATTAGATGATTTATTTTTACCAACGGTTGGCCATATGGCGGATAAAAATGAAATGGACGACGAAATAGATTACATATGGGATTATGTATGTAGCTTAAACGAACCAAATCCGAGATATGATACAAAAGAGATATTAAAAAACCAAATTTACTATTCTAATACACCTGGTTACTCTCAGTTGCACAGTTTATGTAAAAATCAATTAATGAGAATAGAGTACGAAGAAAAAAACAATATTAAATATGATTTAATTATTAAAACAAGGACTGATGTAGAGTTTAAATGCCAGCCAGACTTTACGCATATTAAAAAAATAGCTAAAGACTCTAACTTTCAAGAACAGATATTTTTACCTAAAATTGAAGTATGGAGTGTCAAACGTAATCCTCTTATAATACCGGAATTTTCATTATTTTTTGGTAATTCAAAAACATTAAATAAAAACATATGGGAAAATTATCCACAAAAAATTGCATCAGATCTATATACCTACCGTGGCGGGAAACATTTAAGTGTATTGAATGACCATACGGTATTTATGAATCTATTATTAAACAATGCTAAAGTAAAGGTACATGGATATTTACGAGATACTCTAAAATATAGATTACATCAAATGCCTGAACACTACAACGAACAAAAAAGAAAATACAGTCATTATTAACCACTATGTATAATATAGCTTTATGTTTTTATGGAGAAGCTAGAAATTGGCAGCAGGGTGCTGCCACTGTTGACAAATTTAATAAATTATCTCAAGAAAAATTTAATATAGATGTATATGTTCATTTGTGGGATGATATTACGCGTAGATTTGACGTGTTAGCACCTAATTACGAAAAACACTTTCTTAAGTTAATAAAAGAAAACAATTATTTAGACGAAGTATTTGTTGTTGAATCTAATTTACAGCATGAAGAGCTATTAAGAAATTATAAACCAATTAATTATAAAATTGAAAATAAAAGCGTTCTAGATGAATATATTGATAAATTTAAACCTAGTAACGACTTTATGTCGTGTGAAGAAATTAAACGCGCTATAAAATATTCAAACACTCCGTGTTTCTCTCAACTCTATAGTATGTCGCAAAGTTTTCATGTTATAGAAGAGAAAGATAAATACGATATGATTATTATTCAAAAAGCCGATTGCCAAATTAATGACAAATCTGTAACAGATAAGATATTAAGACACTATTGTAACAAAGTATCAAACACAAACAAAAATTATCTTTTTGTAGAGGCTATATGTTTGCGTTGTAAAAGACAAGAAGTATGGATACATCATGGCTATATGATGGCATGTCCCAGGCAATTCGGCAAATTGTTCAATAACTTTCCTAAAATACCTATAGGTATGGGAGTGTGGTCAAAATATAAATGGAGAGGTCACAGTCATGCTGAATTTGGAGACTATGTTTTAAATTACAGTAATATAAATAGAGTGCAACCGATAGGTTCACAATTTGCAGGTAAGTTTAAACAATTTATACCAGAGGTCTTAACTGAGGTACAACCACAATCAGCGGGATCGCCACGCTCTTCGTTCCAAAACAGATCAACGAAACTTGGAACAAAGAATGAAGAAATTTTAATTAAAAAAATATAATGTACAATATAGCTTTATGTTTTTATGGAGAAGCTAGAAATTGGCAAAATAATGCTGCTGAGAATATAAGAAAATTCAATAAACTATCTCAAGAGAAATTTAATATAGATGTTTATTTTCATTTGTGGGATAATATAACACGCAGATGTAGAAATATTGACAAGTTAATTAAAAAGAATATTAATTTAGATGATGTATGTGTTATTGAATCTAATTTACAACATGAAGAACTATTAAAAAGCTTTAATCCAGTCAACTATAAAATTGAAAATAAAGATGTATTAGACTTTTATGTAGATAAATTTAAACCTAGTAACGACTTTATGTCGTGTGAAGAAATTAAACGCGCTATAAAATATTCAAACACACCATGTTTCTCTCAACTCTATAGTATGTCGCAAAGTTTTCATGTTATAAAAGAGAAAGATAAATATGATTTAATTATCATTTTAAAAACCGATTGCTTATTTGACGACGAATCAATTATTAATAGCACACTAAGATTTTATTGTAAATATGTTACAGAGAAAAGCGCATTACTTGTAGAGAGATTAGTTCTTGTTCCTCGACGTAAAGAGCCATGGATGTATCACGTTTACATGCTGAGTAATACTACTGTTTTTAATGAAATTTTTAATAATTTTCCAAAAATACCTATAGGTATGGGTATGTATACTAATAAAAAACCAATATGGAAAGGTAGTAGTCATGCCGAACTAGCAAACTATATCTTAAATTATACTAATGTACCTAGAGTATGGCCTATTCTTCACCAGAGTCACCCACGATTTGTAGGTAAATGCGACCAATTTAAACAGGAGAAGATCCAAACATGAAAATAGCTGTTTTATTATGTGCTCAGCCTAGATTCTTAAATTTAACATATAAAAGAATAAAAGAAGAATTTAATATACCTAACGTACACGTTGATTTTTTTATACATTTTTGGAATGTAACGGGGTTTTCCCCGGCGTGTGAAAAATTAGAAAAACATGTAACCGATGATAAATTAGAAGAATATATAAATCACTTAAAACCTAAAAAATATAAAATTGAAGACTATTCTAAATTAAACGATTTAACATTTTTATTAAAAAACATATATATCTTTTTAGCGAGTAAGAAGATAAAATTAAGAAATATACATAATAAAGATAGATACGAATTTGGTCAATGGCTTAGTAATAAAAGGGCGTATATGTTAATGGAAGAGTATGAGCAAAAACACAATGTTAAATACGATATTGTTATAAGAACAAAAAGTGATTATATTTATGAAAATCCCAAAAATAAAATTGAAAACTATATTATTCCATGTGAGAAATTAGATACAAATCTTGCATTAGTAACAAATTTAAAAACACGAAAATTTATACATGAAGAAAACAAATTCAAATATTATCCGTTAAAAGAATATATACCAGGCGTGACAGTTAAAGCCAAAAATATATATGAAAATATTAGATATGATATTAATACTATAGCTGCGACAAGATCTGCGGCATATTTTCTATATAACACTTGGTTTGAAACATATTTGAGAACTCTTATTTTTGATAAAGTAAATAAAGTAGAAGATGGTTTGATAAGTTATAAAAAACAAGACGTTTTGTGGGGAGACACAGCTATATATAATAACATACATTTGATTGGAAAGAAAAGAAGATACATTCGCTTATATCTGAAAGATAAATGCAAGGCTTCTTGGTTAAATAGAGGAGAAGATACATCAATTGATGTTACAGGTCTAAACCATTATAGGGATCTTGATTTTTATGGGTAAATATAAAATCACCACCTCTTACATCTACTATTTGATAATCGAGAGAGTGTAATAGTTTAAAAATTCGCTGTCTTGGTTTAAAATACCGGAAATGTCTTTTCTTTGAAAACCTTATTTCGACAATTAATACTGGTTTCCATTTTTTTATAGTCTCCATTGCTCCAAATAACGCAAAATATTCGTGATCTTCAATGTCAAGCTTTATACAATCTACATTATTAAAATTATAACTATCTAGAGTATTTACTAATGAACCTTCAGGTACTTCTACAGCTGAACCGAGGATGTCATCTCCTTTAGGATATTCCGGGCTTTGCTCCTCTAGAACACGCTTGCGATTGATAACAGAAGTACCCGTATTAGGACGATGAGACAATTTAACTTTTTTCTTACTATCACTTAGACCACAATCAAAAACTTCAACATTAGAGAACCTACTAATATTTTCTCTAAGAGCATGCCTTACATCTTCTCTAATCTCAAAACATTTTACTTCGTCAAAATATTTTGCAAAAGAAACAGCCATCCAACCATAACTAGCGCCGACGTCAATTACAGTTCGTCGATTAGATGTTAAAAAATACGGTATTATAATATCATCTATATACCCCTCATGCCACCAACAATTTTGTATTTCGGTTTTAGCCTGCCTGAGCATGGTCGCATCTTCTTCATCAGCTAGAATACACCAGTCAGAAATTTTTTGATAACCAGCCGTGCTCAGTGTTGTCTTTTGGCGTTCAGGCATTACACAACTCAGTCAATACTGTGCTAGTCTGGGTAGCTCGTTTTTGTTTATCATCTTCTCTGTTGTTATATATAACAATATCGCTCTTATCTTTGAGTTGATCACAACTATTACAAATAAAATCTGATTCTGGGCAGGTACCATTAGTGTGATGAGTATAAAGTTCTTGAAAAACCTCTCCGTTGAATATGTCTTTTAATGTTTGATGTTTAAAATTACCTAAAACCAGTTCATTATTAAAATCAAAACAACACATAATTATATCTCCATCTATTTGAATTTGTATAGGCCCGTTAAACGGTCTGCCACAAGTTTTTAAAGTATTTTCTTTAGTTTTATCTCTATAGGTCTTACCATAAACCCAGTTATGAGGATACCAAACTTCAAGAGAACATCTGTCTTCAAAATCTTTAATCATTTGTTCTACATCTTCTTTATTCTCCTCAACTATATCAGCTGTAATTATAATATCAGTTTCCTCTGGTTTATTTTCAATAGCATAATTGACATTTCTCATGACTGAATTGAAATCAAACCCCGAGGATTTATAATTCATGACTCTACCATAACTGTCTGGGTTTGTAGTATGAAGACTTATTCTTATATCCTTAACTCCAATTTCATATATTTTGTCTATACGTTCTGGGGAAATCATAGACCCGTTTGTTAAAAGATGTATAAGTAGGTCGGTGTCGCCGGCGTAAGCAATCTTTTCGACAATTCCTTTGTCTATAAAAATTTCACCAAACCCAGAAAATGTAGTTTCTTTTATTTGATCTCCTATTTCATTCAATATTTTATCTAAATAAAATTTATAATCATCTAAAGACATTACTTCTCTTTTGCGAATAAAATCTTCAGTGGGATGAGGGCAAAAAACACATCCCGCATTACAAGCAGTAGATGTTTCTATCCTGACCTCATTTGTAGACGGTATCATAATAAATTATTTACGCAAATATCCTAAAACATCAAACACATCGGAAGGAAATAAATTATCAAACTCCTCATATAATGAATCAGTAAAGTAATCTTGATATGTATAATTAAATCCTAGATGTGTTTTATTATATTTTTTTCTACCACATATTTCTATACAGTCTGTCATTATGGTTTTATCTATAATCGGTATATGGGAAGTAATATTATTAACTATATTAATTCGTTCTTGTTGGGTCCAGAATTGCTCTATTTTTAAAAAAATAATGTTTTTGTTTATATTATATGGGATATTTGTTTTTGAATATATCTCATATTCAGTACAATCCTTTATAAGATTGTACATGGCGTTAATAGTTAAAAATGCTGTATTTTTCATTTCAAATAATATTTTTTCTTCAATAGAATTAATATTACATATATGTTCCTGATAGCTCAAACCATTATATTCTTCTTGAGGCCGTTTGTACCATTTCTCTTTTGTAATTTGATGATATCTCATACCTGACATTATTGTTTCATACGGGTTTCGTATACAAAGTACAGCTTTAGCATTTTCTATTATATGATGATTAAACCCTTGCTCTAATTTGTCTTTAAACTTAAAATCAAACTCTGGTACCTTTTCTTTATACATCCTGAAAACCTTTTTTATTATGTTTATACCTGTTTTATGCCATGCTCCGATATATATCATAATAATTGCTTATAAAGGTTATTGATATCATTGATTAAAGGTATATCTTTATTATTTGTATTACATAAAAGATCTAATTCTTTTATATAATTAGAAACATAATCAATAAATATGTCTTTTTCAGTATAATTTCGTTTACATTTCCTAAAATGATGTTTCCATAGAGAAATACTATGTAAGTGATAAAATTGTATTGATATAGGATAATCAAAAATAGTACTTTTATACATTTGTGCCAACTTATCATAATAAGTATGACCTGCTTTGTATAATTTATGATTTATAATATCAATATAGTTATTCTTATTATAAATTAAACTATGATTACTTTGTATTGTGCGTGTTGGTTTGTCAAAACCAAAAACTCGAGTTTTATAACCTTTTTTTCTACGACCACCAACTGGATCTATAAAAGAATAATTAAAAATATTAATACCATCAGATAGTTCATCGAGTTTTGGTAAACATAAAAAAATGTCATCATCATCTTGCTGATAAAATAAGATATCACTACTCGTATGTTTATTAAAATATTCTTCGCAATGTTGGTTGCTCTCTAAAATTATATCAAAATAACCGATATCTGAAATACGATCAAGAATTAAATCTCGAATTTGTTTTCTAAAGGGTAGATGTTTTATTTTTAAATTTTTATCCCATAAGTTTAGTATTTGTGTATAATAACTAAACTGATTTTTATTTTTTTCCCATCGAGGAGATAAATTGGATAGATCTAATTTTTGCCAATAGTTATTATTACATCTTATATGACAGATTTTACGCATTAACGAAATTTGTGTTCTAAAATATCCTTTTTAATTTGAGATTCTGATTCAGCTAAAATTTTATTACCAACTATTACATCTTTTTTAATTATTTTTGGATGAAGCAACCTCACATCTCTTCTAGGAACAATTCTACACGCTGCTAAATTATAATTTAATAACATTTGCCCTTGTATACTATGATCAGATTGTGATATAAAAAAACTAGTTGTTGAATTATGTCTTATATCTTTTGATAAAGTTAAAAAATAGTTTTCAAACCAGTTACCAAACACTATTTCTGCTCCTTTTCTATTAGCTATTAACGACCAGTCGTTAAATGCTAGTCTTTTATTGTAATTTTCTATATGTTTTATCCAACCTACTTCTTCTTCACAATTATGGTTTGTTTGTAGGTGTTTATCCATTCTAAAATGGTTATTATAAAAGTAATATATACCTTGATTATAACCTTCTTTAGCTCTGTCTTTTCTTTTTTCTGTTAAATCAACATACCTTAATGCCGCACATTTCACTAAAGGCGTGTCAATGCATAAATTTGTATACATTTCCTGTTTAGTATGATTATATTGTTTAACACTCCTATACATTTCTTTCGGTTGGTATACTATATCTGTTCTTACTTTAATAATAATCTCATATTGAAAATTATTTTGATTTTCATACGCCTTTATGCGTTTAAAGCATTCTTTCATACTCCAGTGTTGTCCGAATTTGTATCTCAATCCGGTTGGATCATGTATAGTTATTGGTAATCGTCTATCATGAGTTTTTACATACCCTAATAAATTGTCAATAGTTATATCTAACTCGTCGTAGCCAGTTATCACTATATTTTTTTCCTCAGGTTTATTAGGTAAGATAGATCCCGGTAAGTTTTTTTTAATTAATGTATACAGGTCTTCTCGATCGTAAGGTTCTTCTTCTCCGTGAGGTATATATCCAATTCTATCCCAAAAATGAGCAAAATAATGTACATCATGCCCTGGTAATTCATATTCTTCTCTAATTAGGTTAATGGTATATTCTAAGAACCTAGGTTGTCCGAACATTAATATTGCTATTTTCATATTAAAAATTTTTATATATTAATTCGTAATTAAAATTAAGAGCTTTATATGGTTTATATGTACCGTCGTTTAATTGTTTAACTAGTTTGTCATATAAAGGTTTGTTAGCATCTTTTTTTCTAGTTAAATTAGGTGTCTCCCCAGCTGTTCTATGCTTACGATACTCCAATCCAGATGCAGGAAATACAAGTTCTTTATTTAAATATACTCGCGGAGACATGATAACCCTTTGGTCATATATAGGTAATTCTTTTATACCATCATGTCTCATATAATCTCTCATAAATACTCCATGATATCCCCAATTACCAGAAAATCTTTCATCATGTAAATATTTTACACGGTTTGTTTTTGTAGTCAATCCGTGCCAACCACATAGTTTATAATAAATCTTACCTAAAGCAAAGTCAACCTTATGAGCTCTCTCTAAATATAATCTATGATGATATTCATCTGTAGGTGTTATAGATAGTAAACGTTTAACAAAATTATTATATATAATCATATCCATATCTAAACATACAACAGAATTTGTTTCAGCTTTTATACATCCTAAATTTATAGCGCCCGCTATATTATAACCATCAAAATCGGTTCTATATATTTTTAAATTTAAATTATTAAGCTCCGGTAAATAATCCATCAATGGATAATCACTATTATCATCCACGATTGTAAAAGCAATGTCTTTTAAGAAATCTCTTTCAATATACTTATCAACATACAAAAGCATTTCTCTAGTATATTCTCTTTGATTAAAATATGTATATATAATATCAAGTTTCACAAAATAAATTTCGATATCTACTCATACTACTATCAGTACTTAGCTCGTATTTCCATCCTACCGTATGTTGATCTATTTTTGATTTACGGGTCGGACAAAGATTATAATGATTAAATCTCCATTCTTGTATTGGTAAAACCCTCTTCAAACCACGAAAGTTATGTGGAGATTTTTTATATTTACCAAAATCTAAATTAACAATATTTTTGTGACCGCCAAAAGCTTTATCAGACAAGTTATTAACACACTGAAATTCTTGAGTAATATATTTTTTTGTTGTTAAACATCTATGTAGAAAAATTTTTTGATAAAACGTAATTATTGAACAAGGGGTTGTGGTTTTGAGATTGTATTTAAACAAACTGGCACCGAACTGTTCTGCAAGAGTAACAGAATCTTTAATTAACGAGATAAGTTTGTCATTGGTAGGACTAAAAATAAACTCATCAAAGTCTCCGAAAAAACACCACTCAGTTTCATGTTTATATTCGTTCATAAAATCAATGATATTTTGTCTTTGATTATAAAAAATCTGCCCTTTCAAAGGTCCTTTTTCACATTTTGGTTGATATTTTATGTAAGTAATATATTTTTTATATCTATCATAAATATCTCGCCAAATATCTGGATCTTTTTTAACAATTGAAAACCCGTATTTAGTGATAGACGGAGATTTGGCGAGTTCGATTCCGTCCCGCTTAGCGCGCTCACCTTCAGGTCGGTCGATTCCACGTGCAGTTTTTCGACCTACAGAACCAGTATTGTCATATAAATAAAAATGCTCAAATCCAAGATTAAGATAATAAATGAAAAATTCTTCCATCCATTCTACATTTTCATCCATAATAAATATAGTATGAAATGTTAGAAAATATTTTTTCATATAAAATTACTCGCAGTTACAAAATCCTCATGCGTATCTAAATCAATACACTCCTTTCTATCCTTTATTATATAAAAATATGGAGTAGCACCTACTCTACATCTAAACTTATCATAGGCACTTTTAGATATACCGTACAACCCTGTTGTCTCTTTAATTACCGGTGGAGCATCTTGCGATCTAGGAAGAATATTAGGCTGATAATTCACTGGCTGATTTTGAAACCAATGCCAACCGTATTCTTCTGTAGCTGTTAATATAGAATCATACTTTGTTGTATGAGTTAGCTTATTTACACACGCTTTAATAGTTTCTGGTTTAAGAAACGGTGCAGTTGCGTATAATTGAAAATAAAAATCATATGTTAATAAGCTAACTCTATCGCCTTTCACTTTTCTTTCTATATGATGTATATCATAATGGAACACGTCATTACCATTTGCTGTATCTAAAGTAAGCTCGGGTAATCTTTGTATCCAATGTACCTTATTTTTGAAACAATACTCTTTTATTTCAGTACTATCAGTGTCAACATATATACTATCAAAACATCCTGCTTCTAAACAATTATCAATAATATATTGAAATAACGGCTTATCACCTAAAAGCTTAAAATTCTTATCTTTAACTCTAGTTGAATTACTTTTAATTGGGATTGTTGCGCAAACTCTCATTATTTAAATAATTTATAAGCCACTGTTCTACATTTCCAGTCGGGTTCCAGCCTAACAATTCTCGCGCCTTAGTATTATCCGCCAAAGTTTTAAATGGTTCTAATCTTTTTGGCTTATAGTCAAATGGTCCTCCAAATATATCAGCAATATCTTGTATAGATCTATTGTCACCGTTTCCTATATTAATAATTTCACCGGCGCCTACGTTATCACTTGTACTAGCTAATATATTTGCTTGTACAACATCTTTTACATAAGTAAAATCTCTTCTCTGAGATCCATCACCATATATAGGTAACACCTTACCTAATCTTTTTAACTGAGTATATATACCCATAACTAAACAGTACGCACCTGTTGTAGGCATTTTATTACCATATACATTAAAATATCTTAAACACACAGTTTCTAAATTATGTATTGTAGAGTATAATTGACAATACTGTTCACCTATTAATTTTTGTAGCCCATATGGGCTTAAAGGCGATATTGGCGCAGTCTCTGGTGTAGGAAATATATCAGTATCTCCATATATAGAAGAAGAAGAGCTAAAGATAAACCGTTTTATACCTACCTGTCTACATATTTCTAATAAATTAAGTGTTCCACTTACATTTGTATCATTAAATTCTATAGGATTATCTATAGATGGCTGGACTCTAGCTTTTGCCGCGAAATGAAACATAGCATCAGCATCAGATACTTCATCTTTTACCGTTTTAGTAAATTCGCTATCAGTAGTTAATGCAGAAATATCAGTATCAATAATTTTAACATTAAATGAACTCGGGATATTACTAGCATAACCAGTTGAAAAGTTATCTATACAAACTATTTTTGTATCTTTATCTTTTAGTAAGACTTCATCTATAAAAGTACTACCAATAAATCCTGCCCCACCTGTAACTACATATTTCATTTTATCTAATTTTTAAATTTCTTTCCCAAGCAGCACTCATAACTAAAGGATCAATATCATTGTTCCTAAACAATTCCATTAAAGCATTTAAATCCTTCGGAAAACACTTACCTCCAAATCCATACTTCCCATCAGGACCAGGAACATCTATATGAGAATCTCCTATTCTACTATCACTTGTAAATCCTTCTACGAGCTTATCCCAGTCTGCTCCTATTTTATTTGAAAGTAATTTTATTTCATTCATAAATGAAACTTTGGTAGCAAAAAAACAATTTAATGTATATTTTATTAATTCTGATGTAACAGTATCAGTTATTGTATATTTCATTGAATTAAATCGTTGTTGATACAGGTCTTGAATTTTTTTAGCATCTTCTTCATTATCTGATCCAATTACTATTTGTGCAGCATTTATAAAATCCCACTTAGCTCTTCTTTCTGTCAAAAATTCAGGATTAGATGACACTTTAATTCCATATTTTTCTGACATTTTACGACAAGTACCAGGGAGTACAGTTGATTTAATTAAAAATTGTTGCCCGCGAATATGTGATCTTAAACTTTCAAACACACTCTCTATTATAGAGAGATCTATTGTCCAATCTTCTTTAGGTGGAGTAGGTACACATATAAATACAAAGTCAGAATCAACTGTTTCTTCGAACGTATGCGTAGAAGCTTTTGGGTCTTTATCATAAACCTTTACTTCATGAGTTGGCCGAAAAGCCCATGCTGTTGCTGCTCCTACAAAACCACCGCCTATTATTCCTATTGTATTATTCATTTAAAAATTGTTTTATAGTATTAATCCATTGTCTAATACTCGTTCTGTTTGGCTTAAAATATTTTCCAGACGCTTTTTGTATACCTCTACCTAGATGTGCGAAAAAAACTTCATTATTATCGTTTATTGATCGATCGCAACGCATATTCTTAAAAATACTTTCTTGTCCTATTAAATCAATAACAGATTTATCGTTGAACGAATTCTTACAATAAGTATATTCAAAGCTATTTTCTCTTATTTTTGTTGTAATATCATCTGCGACATCTAAATGCGGTAGATTTGGTCTGAAATCGGCTTTATATGTCTTGTAAAGATCAAAATCAAAAACCATACCACTGCAGTGCATAGCATTAATTCTACTAGAATCAATACTAAGACCAACACCTCTTACTTTATCGTTTAATTTGTTAGTTACAAACTCTAACCAATTGTTAGCAGCGACAACGACGTCACTATGCATAATAACAACATATTTTGTTTGAGGGTCAATTGCCCGAGCGCCTGCCTCTAACCCTAATGCATTTGCGTAAGAGTCCTGACGGCTCGGTAGTGGTTGTGATATACTTAAATTCCTAACAAAATTAAGTTTATCATCAGCCACTACCCATTGAAAGCTTTCTTTAGTTGAATTAAGATCAGAAATCCAAATTTCATGCTCTTGCTCAGTAAATTTCTTAATAGATTCAACTGCAAGTTTTGTTATTTCAGTAGAATCGTTATTAAACATATACGTAACAATAATAATTTTAGGGACATCTGATTCAGTTTCTTTTCTATGTAGTATTTCAAAAGAATATTCAGTTCCCCAGATATTATCTATTTTTTTAATCATATTACTTCTTACCAATTTTTAAAAGAGTAATATCATTATCAACCATTTTACAAACTAAATCTTTAAAACTAGTTTTAGAATTCCATCCTAACTCTTTTTGTGCTTTTGCAGAATCACCTCTAAGAACATCAACTTCTGCAGGTCTCATAAATCTAGGATCTTGTTCGATATACGCTACCCAGTCATCTATCCCTACGTACTTAAAAGCTATTGTTAGAAAGTCTTTTATAGTATGAGATACTCCCGTAGCAATTACATAATCATCTGGAATTTCCTGTTGCATCATCAACCACATAGCTTCAACATAATCAGGAGCATATCCCCAGTCACGAGCTGCATCTAAATTCCCTAAAGAAATTTTATCACTTAACCCTAGTTTAATTTTTGCGACTCCATCAGTAATCTTCCTAGTTACAAATTCATGACCTCTTCTTTCAGACTCATGGTTAAACAATATCCCGCTACAATTGAACATATCATAAGATTCTCTATAATTTTTTGTAATCCAATGACCGTACAGCTTTGAAACACCATATGGGCTTCTCGGATAAAAAGGAGTATGTTCAGTAGCTGGGTTTTCAACCATTCTGCCAAACATTTCTGATGAACTAGCTTGATAAAATTTAACATCTTTATCATACATTCTAATAGCTTCTAACATTCTTAGTACACCCAATCCGGTAATCTCACTAGTTTGCTCAGGAGTGTTCCAGCTCTCTCCGACAAACGATTGAGATGCTAAATTATACACTTCATCCGGTTGCGCTTGCTGCATGCATCTTAAAAGTGAATTTTGATCTGATAAATCTCCTGTTAAAAAGGTAACTGTATCTAATAAATGAGAAACATTTCTAGTATTCTTAGTTGAATTTCTTCGCTCTACACCAAAAACATCGTACCCTTTTTGAAGTAAAAAATCAGCCATGTGACTACCGTCCATACCTGTAATTCCTGTAACTAATGCCCTTTTTTTCATATTTTTGTTTTTAAATATTCATTACTTTTTGTTTTATTACAATCATGCATTCTATATCTGTAAAAAGGTAATTGGAGATGATGAATTTTATACTTACTTCCAAGCCGCTTTCTTAATTCTTCCTCTTCTCTATGTCTCATATCTTCATTATACCCTCCTAATTCTAACAATAAATCGCGCCGGTACATAATTCCACACGAAATATTTTTTTCTTTTGCATATTGTCTTTTTATTTTATTTTCATACTCATCTACTAACCAATAATCACAAGAAACACAGAAAGCTTCCTTGTTCTTTTGTAAATATGTCTTTAAAAAATAACACGTCTCTGGAGCTATAAAATCATCGGCATCAACTCTAATACAAAACCTTCCAATTGAACGTTGTAAGCCAAAATTAGAGGAAAATGCAACTCCTTTATTTTCTTTATTTTTAAAAACTCGAATTTTCTCTTTAGGTAAAAAAGAAAAAGACTCTAATATGTTATGTGATTCATCTTCACTATTATCGTCAATAATAATAACTTCAAAATGAAGATGCTCTTGCGAAAGACAGCTTCTAATTGCTCTCGATAAAAACTTCCCATAATTATAATTAGTTATAATTATTGAAACTAAATCATTCATAATCTAACGTTTTTAATAACGATACACATTCATCAGTATTTACAAAATCTCGTATTATAGGCCAATATTTGTCTTTTTTCCATTTTTTTATTTGATTGGTATGAATCTTAACTGCTTTATTGTTTTCCCATGCAACATTTTTTGTTACATTAGTAAAATTCTGAAAATTTAATAATTGAGGTTCGAACTCTAATTTACAATAATCACAAATCTCTCGAAGTGTTTGT
>NZER01000504.1 GCA_002690445.1 Candidatus Pacearchaeota archaeon | reverse complement strand
GATAGGGGAAGTTACTTCAAAAGTGGTTATGCCAGTGAAGACAATAACCTTGAGTGATGAGGAGTGGGATGAAGCAAATGGTGGTTCTAGGGATAATGTTATGATTGGGGGCGGGACTGAGATAAGTGAGTGCGGGACTTTGGATCAGGAAAATGCAACCTATGTTTTGCAAAATGATATTGATGTGGCAGTGAGTTGTTTTGATGTGCAGGCTCATGGGGTGACACTTAATTTGAATGAGCATACAGTGAAGGGGGTTACTGCACCTGCTGGGACAAGGGGAGTTGTTGTTGATGGGTATGATGATGTGTTTATTAGAAATGGTCGTCTTGAAAATTGGTATGAGGGTATTTATTTGAGAAATGTGCAAGATAGTGTAGTGACTGGGATTACAACAAGTGGAAATTCGTTGGGTGTTTCTTTTGATAGTGTAAGTGATTCCCGTGTTTATGATAGTGTGTTTAGTGCTAATACGGGTCATGGGATAAAGGTTAAAGGTTCTGGTAATATAATTGGGAATAATGTGTTAGCTGGAAATGGTAATACTGGGATGACTGTGTCAGGTTCACATAATATAATTCAAGGAAATACGATAGTTGGAAATCAGAATGCTGGGATATATATTTCCTCTGGGTTAAATAATAGTGTGCTGGATAATATAGCAAATGGTACTTTGGCAGGGACAGGGATTGATATTGGATTGAATGCAAACCAGAATAGAATTTGGAATAATGTGGCAAATGGTAATCAGGAATATGGAATACATCTTATTTCGAATTCTGAAAATAATGTTGTTGATAATATTGCAGAAGGAAATTATATTGGGATTGCGGTAAATTATAGTACATTGAATACTTTGACAGACAACTCAGCTGCTTTCTCAGGCAGTCACGGGATTGCCTTGAAATCTGTGACGTTTAGTAATTTTGAGAGAAATAATGCAAGTTTTAATCAGGAAGATGGGTTTACTGCAAGAGGGAGTTCTGATAATCAGTTTGTAGATAATATAGTTTTAAGAAATGATAATTATGGGTTTGAGCTTCAGTCTTCTACAAATGGTAATACTTTGGATAGTAATATAATCTGCCAGAATGTTGCAGCTGACCTTTATTGTAGTAGTGCGGCAGCTTCAAATACATATGTATCAAATATGTTTGATTTAGAGTCTGGTTTTTGTTCTGCTGGTCCTGCTATTCCTTGTTCTTGATTTTTTGGTGTGTGAGTTTGTTTTTAGTATTCCAAAACTTTAAATAGAAAAATGTAGTGTGTAAGGGATGTATATTGTAAGTAAGAAAATTAATGGGCGGGATTATTTTTATCTTCGGAAGAGTAAGCGGGAGGGGGCAAAGGTGAGGTCGATTTGTGTTGCTTATTTGGGAAAGACGCGGGAGGGGGCTGAGAAGAGGAAGGCAGATATTGAAGAGGGATTGGAAGAGAATCCTGATTTTTTGGAGGAGGGTTGTGTGAGTTCTAATTTAATTGATGGTTTTAAAAATGCAGAATCTGTAGAACCTAAGTCAGAGTCGGTTTTGGAGCATGTTGATTTGAGTTTGGATGAGATGACTTCTTTTTGCAGGAAAAAGGGTTTTGTTTATTTGAGCGGGGAGTTGTATGGGGGGTTGGCAGGTTTTTGGGATTTTGGGCATTTGGGAAGTGAGATGAAGAAGAATTTGAAAAACGAGTGGTGGAAGTTTCATGTTCACGGGCGGGGGGATGTGGTGGGGATTGATGGGGCGATAATTACAAATCCGAAAGTTTGGGAGGCGTCGGGGCATATTGATAGTTTTGTTGATGTGGCTGTTGTTTGCAAGAAGTGCGGGAATAAATCTAAGGTTGATAAATTTGAAATGGAAAAAGGAGTGGAGTGTGAGAAGTGCGGGGGGGAGTTTGAGAGTAAGGGGGAGTTTAATCCGATGTTTACAACTTCTGTTGGGCCGATTAAGGAGGACTCTGTTAAAGCTTATTTGAGGCCGGAAACTGCTCAGTTGATTTTTGCTGATTTTAAACAGGTGCAGGAAAATGCGCGGATGAAACTGCCGTTTGGGATTGCGCAGGTTGGGAAGAGTTTTAGAAATGAGGTAGCTCCGAGGAATTTTCTTTTTCGTTCGAGGGAGTTTGAGCAGATGGAGATTGAATATTTTATTGATCCTGATAAGAAAAATGATTGTCCTTATATTGGCGATGTTCTGGATTTTGAATTGAATGTTTATTCTGCTGAGATGCAGGATGCTGGGAAAGAGCCAGAGAAAATGAAGGTGGCAGAGGCATTGAAGAGGGAGATTATTAAACTTGGGTGGCATGGTTATTGGCTGGCGACTGAGGTGGGGTGGTTTGTGGGGCTTGGAGCTAATCCAGAGAAGTTGAGGATAAGGCAGCATTTGAAAGAGGAGAAGAGTCATTATGCGACTGATACATGGGATTTGGAATATGAGTTTCCGTTTGGATGGAAGGAGCTGCAGGGGATTGCTGATAGGGGGACTTATGATTTGAGTCAGCATGAGAAATTTTCTAAAAA
Source organism: Candidatus Pacearchaeota archaeon (assembly GCA_002690445.1). The sequence continues at coordinate 5,564 of NZER01000504.1, read as the reverse complement.
GAGTATGGAGATTATGGATGATGCAGCTGGGAAAAAGATTTTGCCAATGGTTGTTGCTGAACCTTCTTTAGGAGTGGAGCGAGCTTTTCTTGTTTTTATGTTTGATGCTTTTTATAAAAATGAAAAAGGGGAAACTGTTTTGAAATTAAATCCTAAGCTGGCTCCGATTAAGGCAGCTGTTTTTCCGCTTGTGAAAAATGATGAAGCTCTTGTGAAAGTTGCTAAGGAAGTTTATGAAGATTTGAAAAGTGAGTGGAATGTGATTTATGATGCTTCTGGAAGTGTGGGGCGGAGGTATGCGCGGAATGATGAGGCAGGGACGCCGTTTTGCATTACAGTTGACGGTGATTCTGTTAAGAAGAAAGATGTGACTGTTAGATATAGGGATACGACAAAGCAGATTCGCGTTAAGATTGCTGATTTGAAAGATGTTTTGAGGGGGTTGGTTGGTGGGGGGGTTGGTGGGGGCGGGGGTTTTTGATAGAGTATCTCTGATGAGTTTTTACTATTTTGGAATTCAACATACCCACTAAATTCGACTATCGTCGAAAACCCGATTCACGTTTAGGTTTTGTTTTTCTGTGTTTGTTTTAGTCAAAACCTAAACGCTCACCCTTCCCGCCACCCATAAAAAATTTTACTCTTGGAATAGGGTGTTTAGTTTGTCAAGAGTGAAATTTTTTCCCAACCCCCCAAAATTTAGGAATTCCAAAATTCATTTATCAACATCGGAGATACTGTGATAATAGATAATTTTTTAAGTATGGTTTTACTATTATTGATATGGAAAAGCAATTGATGGATTTTAATGTGCTGGTTGAACAAGATGAAGATGGAATTTATGTAGCGAGTGTTCCGGAAATAGAGGGATGTTATACTCAAGGGAAAACATTACAAGAAGTTTTTGAAAGAATTAGGGAAGCAATAGAAGTTTGTTTGGAAGGTGATGGAGAAGAAATTAATCCTATGAAATTTATAGGAATACAAAAAATCCAAGTAGAAAAATCTCCTTCTATTTAAGATGGTAAGATTGGTTCTTATTTCTGGGAAGAAATTTTGTAAAATTCTGGAAAAATTAGGCTTTGAAAAAATTTATGGGAAAGGAAGCCATGTAAGATTCAGACATCCTGATGGAAGAAGAACTGTTGTGCCTATTCATGGAAATGAAGATTTAGGAAAGGGGTTATTAATGGAGATATTAAAACAGATAAAGTTAAGTAAGGAAGAGTATGAAGAATTAAGAGGATAGTTTTTTTGAGATTCTGTTGAAAATCTTTGTTTTGATTTTAAAATTTCCTTTTGTGAGGCAAAAGGTTTTAGGTGTCCCTCCCACCCACCCTTGGTGAAGTCGAATAAATTAGTTAAAAACAAATTGTTTGTATATTTCCTTGTTGCGATGCAACAAATTTTAGCAAGTGGAAGACATGAAAATTTATAAAGTTCTTTCTCGTCGATTAAAGATGAAAAAGAGTGTATTGGTTGTATGTTTGTGTTTAGTGCTGAGTGTTTTAGTTGTGAGTTTTGTTTCTGCAGTTCCAGAGCCGTGGTTTAAAATGGCTGTTGATTCTTTTATAATTGAGCCGGGAATTGAATCAGGAACTGCAGTAGAAAATACAATTTATCTTGGCATGACTAGTAAGGTTGATGCAGTTAGTGGAGAGACTTATTATGTCGATGAAAATGGAGATAAATTTTATAAATTTAGACGTTTTAATGGTCCTTCTTTTGCAATTTCTTATGATGATGAAGAAGAGAGTATTTATATTGCAGGAGCAGGGGAAGAACTTATATCCCCTCCAATAGGGTATAACCAGAAGAGAGTTGTTGCTGAATCTTTAGTAGTTATTGAGCTTGAAGATCAGCCCCCTTATAATTTTAAAAAACTTAAAATAGTAGATTCTGAATCAGTGTTGCCACCATTTGTTCCTCCTACAGATCCTGAAGCTGATGACTATTGTGAGAAGAATCCCGGAATATTATTACAAAGATATTCTCAAGCTTTTATTGGAAATCCGGAAGGTGAGAAATCTTTTTGGACTACATCTACAAGATGCGGAGGTAATGAGGGAGATTATTCTTCTTCTCATGCTGTTAAGTGTTCTATTTTTGGGGAGTGCGGTGGTGAAAAGGAAGGCGGCAGTTATGCTAGTGGTTATGAGACTTATGATACTAAGAAAAAGATAGATGAAAATATTTGTGAGAGGAAATCTTTTCCTTCACATAATACTGGGGTGAAATATGCGTGCAGCCAATTTTCTGATTGGTGGCCTATTACCTCTGCTCCGGGTTGGAGTAGTGCGTATCTAAGACAAGATTTTGGTACACTTACTCCGATGGTTTTTGGCAAGGCAGTAGGGAATCCTTTTTCAGAGGAGCCAAAAATAGATGCTGAGATCCCTACATCCATGGCTGTTGGAGATGGTTCTGCAGGGGATATCTGGCACTATGCAATGCTGTTAGATATATTACCTTCTCCTAATAATAGGGGTGCTTCTCAACTTATTGCAATAGACAAAATTGGAGAAGCATTTGCTCCTAATGTTTATAATAAGGCTGGAAATTTATGGTCTAGTGAGGGTGGTTGGGTTAGTGAGGGAATAGGAATCAGAGTAGATGCACCTTATATTCTTGAAAATAAAGAGGGGCAGTTTTTCTTAGGAAGAACAGATAGTAAAAATGCTGCTTCTTCTACTCTAATTAGGCTTATGAGGTGGAAAGAAGATAATTACAGGGAAGGATTGCAGGTTGTTGATTCTGGAGGGAATATGGGGACAGGCCAGGCATATATTTCTAAGTTAGGAAGGTTATTTACAGTGGATACGATAGTTGGTGGGGGAGGGCGGGATGATGCAAGATCGCAGGTTTGGATTGCACGGGATAAATGTCCTAGGGAGGTTTATGAGATTGGTTCCTTGCATATGAAGAATGTGTGGGCGGGTGGGAAGTGGAATAAAGAGCAGAGATCTATAGAAGCATTGTGGGAAAAAGGAGATAAAGATAGAACTGAAATGAAATCAGAAAAACTAAATCTTTTAATTGGGGGAGGGAAATGTGCTCCAGATATAGAATTTAAAATCACTGTAGAGGCAACGACTTTTTGGTTAGGGGGAAAATATATGAGTGGAATTAAGAAAGCTTTGAGAGAGAAAACAGAAAAATTAAATATTTTAGGAGAGGTGGCAGATAATCTTCCTAAAAAAGGAATATATCATATAAAAATTCGGATTTTTAAAGACAAGGAGGGTAAAATGATTTTGAATGTTGAGATGAAAGATAAAAAAGGAAAAGTGATTTGGGGGACGGGAAATAGGCCTTACGGATTAAAGCAAATAATGGAGATTATGAAAGGAATTTTAGATACAGAACCATCTAATGATGAATGCAAGGGGATTTTGGATGGTAAGGACCACCCTAGAAAAGAGAGAGAGTATATAGAAGAGAGAGGGGGGCAAAAAGTAGAGATAACAGAAGTTGCATGTGAGGCAACAGACAAAAAAGGTGGTTGGTGGTGGGATGGTTCAAAAGGATTAAAGGGGTGGTGGCTGGCAAAAAAAACCCAGAAATTTTTAGATGGGACAAGAATAATTGAACAGTGGAATTATCAGGGAAAGAGAATAAAATATGACCAGATGACGTGGGTCAAAATCAAATTTGATGTGGCAGAATTAGTAGATAAACTTGAATGCTGCCCGGAGATTGATCAGAATGTAATTGATAAGATACGACAAAAATTAATTGTAAAAAATAAGAAAAATTCGCTTTATATGGTGAGGGATGCAAATAATTATAGTTATAATGGAATTGCTTATCGGTTTTCTCCAGAATTTGAATTTAATAAGAGTGTGACTAGAGAATTTGATTATTCCTGGTTTGGAGATGATGTAAACCCGGATCATGTATTTTTAATTACTTATGATAATGAGAGTATGTTGGGAAGTTGTAATTTGCAGTCGATTTCTAATCAAACATTTAAAATGGATTCAAATGGTTTGAGTATTTCGGTTTATGGATTAGATTATTTTGTTCCTGTAGGAGCAGTTCCTCAGGGCGCTTTATTGAATATTGAGGTATTGAATCTTTCTGAGTGTTTTTGCAATGATAATATAATGAACAATGGAGAGCAAGGGGTGGATTGCGGGGGGCAGTGTGTTACAGAGTGTGCTCCTAGTTGTGAAGATAATTTAGATAATGGGGATGAAGAGGGAATAGATTGCGGGGGAAGTTGTGTTGGGACGTGCTACCCAGATCATTGTTCAAATTTTGTCCAGGATGAAGATGAGACTGGAGAAGACTGCGGAGGTTCTTGTGCATTAGATTCATATGAGCCTTGCGGGCGTGATTATAATAGAGACTGCGAGATTGCGGAGTGTTTAGATTTGGAAGAGGAGAAGATAAGTCCGTTAATTTATGACTGGATAACTAAAAGGTTAGGATTAGAAAACCTTCTTAAATTTATAAAAGGGATATTTGCAGGTTAATCTGTTTTTTCTTCTATTCTGGTCATGTTATTTTTTAAATCGTAGATTTCAAGAGAGTATTTGTTATCTGGATCATTTACGTCTGGTTTGGGTATGAGGGTTTGGATTCCGGTAGATTTAGGACTGCCTTTTGCACCTAATCCTTTAAATTTTGAACTTTTTCTTGTGTCATAAACAACATTTCTTTTTTCATCAATAATTCTAAAATATTTAATACCATCCCTATCGTAGGCTCTTAAGCTGAAGGCGTTTGTATTATTTATTAAGTATGGTTTATTATATTCAGAAGTGCATCCGGGTGAGGTTACAGAGTTGACTAGGATAGCTAAACCTCCTACCGCCATTATTGCTAATCTTCTCCATTTTTTTAGTTTTTTCATGTTTTTTATAGGGATTTCAACATTATAAACCTTTCTATTTGTTGTTACTCTATGAGGGTGAATTGGGGATAAAAAAGTTTGTTTTTGTTTATTTTAGGGTTAGACTGCAATATTTTATAAAGATTAGAGTTGTTTGTTTTACATGGAAAAAAGAGGGAAAAGTAGGGTGTTGGTTTTTGTTTTATTAATTATAGCAGTGGCAGCTGTTGCAGCTATTATTTTTGAACTTCAAATTACCGGGAGGGTGGTTGATGACGGGGTGGGGGTGGAAGTGATTAGATTAATTGTAAAAAATGAAACTGTTAATTTGACGAATATTAAAATTGGTATTATTTCAACTGAAAATATAATAGCAATTAGAGAAGCTTTTTCTTCAGAAGATTGTGGGGTAGTTGATTATTTGGTTGAACCAGGGATTGATGTTTTTGAGTTTAATGAACAGGAGGTAATTTGGGTTTTAGCAAATAAATCAGATAATTTGATTGTAGAGATGTTTTATCAGATTCCTTATGATTGTGATGTTGTGAAAGGGAATTATTTTATTCTTGCAGGTGAAGAATTGAAAGTATTTGATATTGAAGATAATGGTGGCGGGGGGATTCCGGATGAGGGAGGGAGGGATTCTGATGCGGGTGACGGCAGTTCTGATGGTGGGGGCGGTGGGGGCGGTGGCGGGGGGGGTGGTAGCGGCAGGAGAAAACAGAGG
>NZER01000503.1 GCA_002690445.1 Candidatus Pacearchaeota archaeon | reverse complement strand
GGGGGGGGGGGGGGGGGGGGGGGGGGGGGGGGGGGGGGCTGGCACAAAGCCAGCCCAAAGCCTTATGAAGCCAAATGCTCATAGCATTTGGATTGATATGGCTTTGGGGGGGGAGGCGGGGGCGGGGGTTGGGGGGGGTGCAAGAAGGGCTGGGCTAGCCAAGCCCAGCAGGCATAGCCCGCCCTTGGCGCGGGCACAGCTGGCCGAGCGAAGCGAGGCACAAGCTTTATATTGCAGCTGAGCTAAGCGAAGCTGCTTATAAAGCTTGTAAGCTAGATTAAATGTAAGCTTTGCCCTCACGTTGCTAGCGTGGACGCTTGAAGCTTGTTAGAATCAACCTGAGATAAGTTAACTTATCTCAGGCGTTCAAACTATTTAAGCTTTGCGTTTCGTTCGTGAGGGTGCTCAACACAATTCCGCTCCAAACTTAAATGCACACACTACCGCCAATGCGATAAAACAAATTAATAAACCACAACAATATTTAAAGTTAACACCTTCCAGTAAATATTTATGTTTTCTATAACACTCATTACACATTATATGCTCACACTTTGTCATTCATTTTATCAAGAACTTTGCCCATATCTCTATACATGTTACCAATTAAAGTCACGCATTCAATTCCAGCGAGTGCTCCATTTTTGTTAGTTGCACAAAATATATCTTTTGCGTAAGAGGTTAACACAGACTGCAATTTGTTGTCGAAGACCTGGGCAGGTTGCTTTTGCTCTGGGGAAGGTGCACTGCTAACAGGTGCAGGAATTTCACTACTTCCATCACTTAATACGGCAGTAACGTTCTTGAAATCTCCACGTTCTTCGATGTTGATGTTACACATCCCGCCAACAAATTGTTTTAATGCTTTAACTACATCATCCTCGAAGCACGAAGCCCATCCCTCACCGGTTTGAATTCGGTGATACATACGCCCGTTTTTTGCTTTCTTCTCTTCAATTTTTAAAATTTTTGTATTAGTTTCCATCTTAAAAATCAGCAATGATAAAGCTGTCAGAATCTTCAATTTCTATAACTTGGGTATATTCTCTAAGTGTATCTAAATCAGGATAGTTTTCTTTATCGTAATACTTATGAAAATCTTTTAAATTTTCAAATTCAGTATATTCACAACAAATTGCTATGCAGTCAAATTCTATCTGTTCACCAGTACTATCTTCAATTTCTTCAATGTACTCAAATAGAGCTTTTTTACCTTCATAACTAAAATTATCGTTTCTTAAGTCATAAAATCTCTGTATAAATTCCGTTTCTGTTACATTACTTATCATTTTCTCGATCACCTCCTTTCAAATATTAAAGTGTAATTTTTCACTTTAACTTAATATACACAGCACACACACACTTATAAACCTATCCTACCACTATTCAGAGACAACACCCACACACACGGCAGTCCTGAAAAAGATTATCTCGCTTGAAGATGACCGCCGTATATGTGGATGAAAATAAGACAATATATTTAGAAATTATGACTTAATAAAACTTTTGGTAGCGAAGTGCCTGAGGAACGATGGCACGTAAGCGAGGTGGGGTTGGGTTTAGATAGAAAGCAAACATTTAAAATGTTTCTATGGCTTATAAAACAATGAAAAATGGTTAATACTTTATCTCAAAGTGGGGCATGTTTATTGAAAGCGGGATCAGGAGCAAATATAAAATTCAGAGATGGAAATGCTGAGACAAATTGGAGTGTCTTAATTAATCAAGCTGAAGCATTTATAAGCCTAGTATCTAGAGAAGATTGGGTGACCAAATATTCTACTTTAGATCCGATAATAAAATTAGTCCTAGAAGATGCAGTGTCAAGTTTAGCTGCGGCCTATGCAGTTATGAATGATGTAACAGGATATTCAGAAAGACAAGAAGCAGAAGATGTAGTCTCAGTAAATCTATTTAAAGCAGACCAAATCATGAATTTACTAAGAGAACAAAAACACACAACATTCGTTAAGAATTCGACATAATGGTACTAGGAAACTTTCCACATTTTGATTTTATTACTCCATTTCAAAAAGCAGCAGCAGACGGAGATAGTCCAATCGCTAGAGGTGGTGGGACTAGACAAGGAACGATAAGAGTTGCAAAATCAGATGAGTTCATTGTGGCAGCAGATGGGACAGGAGATTTTTTAACAATAGCAGAAGCATTAACAAAGTTAGGAAGTAGCTCAGGGACAATAAGAGTAAAAGCTGGAAACTATCTTATTACAGAAAATATTTCTCTAGGGGCAAATCAATCTATCATAGGCTCAGGATATGGGACTAGAATCCACACGACATCAAACATAGATTTAATAACTTTATCAGGAAATAGATCAGCAATTTTCATGTGTAGAATTGATGGAAACTCTACGGGAACATCTCAAAATGGAATTGTAGCTGATGGGACGGAGTGCATAATAAAAGATTGTTGGATAACTCAAATGGGAGGAGATGGAATTCAATCAGAAGGAGATAGAACAATTATACACGGAACGAGGGTGGAAGATTGTGGAGTGCAATGTATTCATATAAATGTCTCAGATGGAGGATCTATTGTTGGATGCAATATTGATAACGCCTCAGATTCAGGAATACTCATGGTTAGTGGAGATCAATGGACCATAGTTGGAAATCAAATTGTAAATCATGGAGAAGATGGAATTGAAATGGTAAGTAGTTCTTTTAACCAAGTAACAGGAAATTATATTTTCAGTAATGGAGATAACAACACAGATGGAAATGGAGTACACTTATCGGGAGAAGCTAATCACGAAAACGTTATGACTGGTAATGTAATAAGCACAAACGATGGACATGGTGTAGAGATAGACGCAAATTCATCTAATAACGTTATAGTTGGAAATTCGATAAGAAACAACGAAGACGGGTCTGTTGATGATAACGGAACTGCCACAGTTAATGCAAATAATGCGACTTAGAAGCATTTATAAACATGATATCACATGATATAACATGGCTATGACAAAACTTGGGCATTTAGAGAATATTAATATTTCTAGTACAAATTATAAAGACATGGCCCAAACTGATGGAACAGCATTCAACGATTTCTATTCAATACCTCAATTAAACACAGATGGGACAAGTGGAGTTGGAGAAACATCATATATAGCAGATTGGAGAAAGTGGCATGGATACTATCGTAAAATACCTGAATTTCAAGCAGTGGTAGATAAAATGGGAAATTGGACAGTAGGCAAAGGATATACTGCAAGTTCAAAAACAATGAAAACCTTAAACAAAATTACAGGAATAGGAAAGGATGATTTCAATTCTATAATAGAAAACATGTTAAGAACAGCATTAATTTGTGGAGATAGTTACACAGAAATAATAAGAGACAAAGCTGGGAGATTAATAAATCTAAAAGCGTTAAGCCCTGCATCAATACAAATAATAGTAGATGAGAGAGGATTAATAAAAAGATATGAACAGGTAGCTCAAATTGGAAAAACTCAAAAAGCTATAAGATTCAATAAAAAAGAAATAATGCACTTATCATGGAATAGAATCGCAGATGAAGTTCATGGAATACCTTTCGCAGAAAAAGCAGAGAGATTAATGTTAATGAGAAATGAGGTGATGGAAGACATGAAAGTGTTATTTCATAGATACGTAAAACCCGTAACTATAATCCCCGTTGATGAAGATGATGAGACAGAACTGTCAAAGGTGCAAGAAAAATATAAAAATTCATATGCAAAAGCAGAGCCGATGCTAGTGCCAAAAGATACATTCGATGTAAAGAACATGAGAAACATAAGTCTTCCCGACGCTGCAACATTAGATCCTCTCCCATGGTTGAAATATCTAATAAGAGTTTTTAGTACAAGTCTGGGGATGCCAGAGGTGATAATGGGCTGGGGTGCTGATACAACAGAAGCTTCTAGTAAGATAACTTATCTAGCATTCCAGCAAACAATCGAGAGAATGCAGAGATGGATGGAGCAACAATTAAAATCTCAAACAGGAATAGAAATAAAACTAGAATTCCCAGCGTCGATAGAGCCTGAAATGACTGAGGGCAATGAAGGACAGGGATCCTCTGCGGTTAGAGTAAAGAAAATAACAGAAGACAACAAGAAAGACTCACCAATAAATTCACAAAAGAGGTCTGAAATAGTCGCATAATGGAATTTGAAACTTTATCGCAGATGGTAGGAACATTAGGTTTTCCAATATTCATAGCTTTATATCTACTATGGGAAAGAGGGAGAGCAATGAAAGAATTGATAAGGGCCATTGATGATTTAAAATTGATTATTAAGGCTAAACTAAAATAAATTTGATGGAGGTAAAAATGACAGAAGAAGAAACAAAGAATGATGAAGAAAAAACTGAGGAAGCTGTGGAAACACAGACGGAATCAATTGAAGCTTCTGAAGGTGCAGAGCCTTCAGAAGATACTTCTAAATCTCTAGTTTATGACGCAACAAAGGTGGCTGAAAGAATAGAAAAAAGCATCAAAATAATGGACGAAAAGATGAAAAAGTTTGAAGCAATGCAAGTAGAAACTGCACTAGGTGGAAGAAGTTTTGGTGGTGGAACGATAGAAAGTAAGCCAAGAGAAACAGATATAGAATTCGCAAACAACATGCTAAATAGAGAAGTTAATTTATTAATACCAAAAATAAAAGAATGAACAGGAAAAGAATAACTATATTATTAATCCTATTCTTAATACTAGGAATCGGTATTGGGTATGGATTTGGGTATGGTGCAGGATTTAGTAATGGAATGGTTTGGGCTGTGAAAACTGGACTTAATTTCGTGGAAGTAGATATAGATGAAGATGTGTTAATCGCAGGATTATTTCAATATAAAAATAGAGTTGATGGATGTTTCTTTGTCAACGGGAGTTTAAATGCACTTATATATAATGACTAGAGGAATTAAACATGAAGTTGATAGGTTTGTTAATGACATGTCCGCCCAATACTATCCTTATGAAATTAATAAACAAAACCATTATGTCCAATTAGCAATGAGGCCGATACAATTATGGGAGATGGTATTTCCAAAAGATGCTCTACAATCTGTGATGAGAACTCTATGGGATGAAACACAACCAAACGTAAACATGGCCAAGGGAATTCCATTGAAAGTAATAGCAAAAACATTAGGAGCAAAAAAAATCCCAAATTTAGATATGACCATGCCTAAAAGAATAATCTATAAAGATAACGTAGCAATCTATCCAGTAGGAACGAGGAATGATAAATTTGCAGATGAGGACGGACATGAAATATTATAGATTGATGTTATGGAAGGCATACTTTGATAAAGGATATGGAGTAACAAGTTATTTTAAATACCTAATTGCATTCTATGGAATGTCTAGTTTGGATGTTTCATTAACTATGATACTAGGAATGTTCTATGGAGTGTCATGCTTCTTTATAGGATATTTTTGGTATAAATGTAAATTAGTAGACGCTGAGCACGAAGTTAATAACGTCGTAAATCCATTCATTAGAGAGATGAGAGATAAAATGGAAGCACTAAAAGAGATCTCCAAACCAAAAAAAATATTGGTGTGAAAAATGCAAAATAAATTTATACTAGATGCTTGTTGTGGAACTAGAATGTTTTGGAATGATAAAAATCATTCAAATGTTCTATATATTGATAATAGAATAAGAGAAAAAGGATTTGCAATAGATAATGATAAAAGAGAAATAAAACCTGATATTCAGATGGATTTTAGAAATATGAATTTTAAAGATAATTCATTTAAAATGGTGGTGTTTGACCCTCCACATATAATAAGAAATTCAGAAGCAGGAGTTTATTCAAGAGTTTATGGTATATTAAGTAGAGATACATGGAAAGAAGATATAGGAAAAGGATTTAAAGAATGTTGGAGAGTGTTGGATGATTATGGAACATTGATATTTAAATGGAGTGAAAGCTCTATTAAATTAAAAGAAGTCTTAGAAATAATAAATCAACAACCTTTAATAAAACATAAAGGGAAAAATACTACTTATTGGTTATGCTTTATGAAAATACCTAAGAATAGTAAAGTTTATATATAGGTTTTACATATCTAATAGCATGGCAAACGAAGCGGTGATTGTTGAATTAGGTGCAGATGGTGGTAATGTTAGAGATCATACAGTAGCGGATGGAGTTGCAATAACAAAAGGTGCATTATTAGTTCTTAGCGATCCTCGAACGGCTGCAACATCGACAGGCACTGGAGATATATTTGCGGGGATAGCAGTTGCAGATAAAGTCGCAAGTGATGGAGCAACAAATTTGGGAGCATATCAATCTGGAGTATTTGACCTGAAAGTTAACGCTGGAGTTGCTGTAACTATTGGAGCAAAGGTGGCAACAAGTGGAGCAAATTTAATAAGAAATGCAACAGAGGCAGAGATCGCAGCTGGTAAATCTGTTGGAACTGCACTAGAAACTGGATCAGTAAATGAAGTAATTGAGGTAGACATAGGAAATAGATAATATGGCAGCTGAAACTACGGGACAGACAACCTTAAGGGATGAGAATATTCAAAGAGCAGTTACAGGTTTTGCTCTACAACAATATAAATTTAAACAAGTTTGTTTAGTTCAGAGTTCTAGTTCTTGGAAGGAGACATATTTCAAAGAAGGTGCAACAGAATTAACAGCATCAGGAACAAGAAATATCAAAGGTGTTTCAAGATTGGCTGGGTTTCCATATGTTGAGCCAAATTGGACTGAAGCAAGTGTTAGACATTTGAAACATGCGGGTGAAGGTGTAGTTTCTTGGGAAGATGCAGTTACAAATTCAATAGATGTCATGCAAAGAACACTATTAAGAGTTGGAAGATCAGTGGCCAAATCTGTGGATGATGCAATTTACACAGCATTAATAGGAGATGCAGATATAAATACGGCGGCCGCAGTAGCGACGTGGGATAATGCAACAGTAGCAGACAGAGATCCGATAGCTGATATATTAATAGGAATAAGAGACATACAAGAAGATAACTATGATGTTCAAGAAAACGGATGGTTGTTATTAAGTCCAAAGGACCACACAAACCTATTAAGAAATAGTAAAGTAATTAATAACCCATCATTCAAGACAGCTGATGTCGTTAGTAATGGTGTTGTTGGTCAGATTGCGGGATTAAATGTTGTAGTTTCTAACTCAGTACCAGCAGATGAGGCATTGATAATTAAAGGACAGGAAGCGGCAACATGGAAAACAGCGGCACCCTTACAAACAGCAGTTATCACAGATGAAGGAATAAAATTCACTATAAGAGCATGGGAGGTAGGTGTTACTATGATTACAAATCCTAAAGCGATTCATAGAATTACAAATACACAATCTTAAAATGAGTGAAGCTGGAAAATTATTTAGAGGTGAAGGTTATTATGCTATGCGAGACAAAGAGGGTAATTACCCTTTAGGTATTACATCAAATAAAGATAAGATGGATGATCTTAATTTCTATCTTGATTCATTGAAAGATAAAGAGAAACAAAAAGATACATCTAAAAAGGGAGAGAAGTAATATGGTGGAAGTTGTAGGAGATGTTGTAATCCCCTCTGAGTTAATTATTCCTGAGAAAACAGGAAACACAAATAGTCTAGCAATGAGTGGGGCGTCTCTATACGTGTCAGGTGCTAAACTTTATTTCAATACAGGTGCAACAATAGAAAAAATAACATCTGCATAATTTTATATACTTTTATATACTTCTATTTACTATGAATAATATGGTAGGTCGTGGACGTCCGAGAAAACTGAATGCTGATACTTTTAAATCTAAGATAAAGAGTGAGAACTTTGAAAGGCCAGAAAATGCAGGGAATTTTGACAACATGGATGATTTCAATTTTGTTGATTCCATCAATGCTAGACAGGGGACAATACAACATACGCCCTCAGTGGCCAAAGACATAGCAAATAAACAATATGTTGATGATTCTAGCTCTGGCTTACCAACTCTAACAGCAGGAAGTGTTTTATTTTCAGATGGAAGTACAATAGCAGAAGATAACTCTAATTTCTTTTGGGATAATACAAGCAAAAGATTAGGAATGGGAACAACAAGCCCCTCCAAAAAAATTCATATTTCTGGATCTTCAAGCCCTATGATACTCATGGAAGATACAACAAACACAGTGCAGGGATTCACCCAAGCAGGAACGACATCAGCTAATATAGGAACTTTGTCTGATCATAATCTACTCCTATATACCAATAATCAAAATAGAATGACAATAACTAAAGACGGATATATTGGAATAGGCACACTTATTCCAGAAACTGCTTTAGTATGTACAGAAGCAACAACAGAAACGGACTTTTCAAAACCAATCGCAAGATTTTCGGGAAGATCTTATACTGCTAATGGACTATATTCTATCGGACTACATTTTAAAGGAACAACTATAAGCCCCGTACAAATTGGATATAAAATTACTGCAGGAGCAGGAGACACAAAAGGAGATTTAGTATTTGGTACTAGAAACTCAACTGTCGCAGATACAGCTCCAACCGAGAGAATGAGGATAACGGCGGCGGGAGCTGTTGGTATAGGAACAACTCCAAACAGCAGTTCTATTTTAGATTTAAGTTCTACAACCGGAGCTTTATTACTACCTAGAATGACAACAGCACAAAGAGATAATCTAACTGCTGTGAATGGAATGATAATATATAATTCTACAACTGATGCTTTCAATTTCTATGAAAATGGCTCTTGGGTTACTTATATGATGGGGTGAAATAATGGGATTGAGTAATGAGGATATTGAATTAATTTTTAATCAGGCTTTAAGAAGGCGGAAATTTAGAATGCAATATAAGAAAAAGGGGGCATCTAGATATACTAAACGGACACTCGAATTTTACAGTATTAGAGTTTATGGCATTAGGTATGGAAATGCAACTCGAATTTATGAATTTCTTTATTGTTGGGATGATAATAGAGGCGGGGAGAATAGGCAACGAAATCATATAAGGGCTTATAACTTTACAAGAATTCGGGATGGGAGTGTTCGGAGTAGTATTAGAAAATATCGTAGTGTTAAATGGAATATTGAAGTTAATTAACAAATAGTCTTAATCCTGCACTTCTCACACACCATGCTCCTCTTATTGCTGCTTCTGCTATGTGACTATATCTCCCAAAGATTCTCAGATTTTCATTCTCAGTATATTCAAATTGTATGCTCTTTAAACTTCTCATTAGATCAACATGTTTCAGCATTTTTATTTGGTCTTGCTCCATTAATCTTAAAAGGTTTCCGTAAAGATCATGCTTTAAGATTCTCCTTTTCCTATCTTGGTCTATTGATTTTGAGGCATTGTTAATCCCAATAACCTTACTTTTTAACCTGTCTTTTAAAATATCATAGATTGGTGCTCCCAAACCGCCATCATCTATGAATATCTTTCTGAAATTATATTTGTTATTAAGATCTATAACTCTTTCTATTGTGTCGTTAGTTCCTGTCTTCTCACTTGCCTCAACATATTCAATTCTCACATCCTCTTTAGACATCATGTTTACAACCACAAACGCAGTTTCATCCCCTCCGAATCGGGCAATATCTACTCCTAGATAATATCTATATTTTGGGCTGAACATCCCTTCATTAATTGTCATACATCTCTCTATTAATTCCGTTGGAAACATTTGTGTTAATTCTTCTAGGAATTCTCCTTTGTATTCTTGAGCATATTGGATTCTTGTCATCCTAGATTTTTCTTTCTCTAAAAATACCTTATCTATTCTTGGACATTCTTCTGAACTCACAGCCCACGTTCTGAATCTATCGTCTTTGAAACAATCATAGAAATATCCAGCCTTCCCATATGGAGTGGATAATAGAATTAGGCTTCCTTTTGTAGTTGCGAGCATAGGACCCACTGCGACCCAGACATCTTCAGGGATGAATGCAGCTTCATCGGCAATAAGGAGATCAATAGTATATCCTCTGATGCCATATCCACTTCGGCCTGTTGGTAAGCAATAAATCTTTGTACCATTTTTAAGCTTCATGTAGTGTCTCGTCGGCTTGTCTCTCCCTTTCCCAACTTGCGATTTGTCTAGCAGAAGGACCATCTCCACTATCTTCTCGAATAACAGCTGTGCCTGTCTGTCCACACTCGCTATAATTAATACATTTTTCTTTGGATTCTCTAATGAATAGAGTGCAGCTTTTAAGCTGATCACGGTGCTCTTGCCAACCTGCCTTCCAGCACGAATCGCAATATGTGAATTCTTTGCCTCTATTACTTCCTTTTGCCATTTGTCTAGTTTAATTCCCGCTATTTCTCCATAACTTTCCATATTATTCTATAACCAGTTTCAATCTTGTCAAATGTTTCTTTTAGTTTTTTTTGTGATCTTTTTGTCACCTTACATTGTATCAAATATATTCTTTTACCCTTATCATCCACAATACACACATCTACTGGGGATTTACTTCCCGCAGTTCTAAACGCTGTATATCCTTCTTCTTTTGCTTGATTAACAATCTCTCGCTCATATCTAATTCCTTTCTCGTAATTTCTATTCGGCATCTTCGGGGAATTCTGCAATTTTTTCTATGGCCAAACTTAACGATAATTTAGCAGTCTCTATCGTTAGGCTTGAGTTCTTAATCATATCTTCGGATGTTTTCTTAACCATCTCCCAATCTTGCTTAGTCAATGGTACTTCCATTCTCTACTACTCTCCTTGCAATTTTTATGTATTCTTTAGCAGTCCTCTCAGTCACATCAAACTGAATACAAATATCAACAATAAACAATTCATTATCTATGTGTTTTTCTTCTCTTAATCCTTCTTTCAAAATATCAACAATCTTCTTAATGTTGCTTCTTCTCTCTTGTCTCCTTAACATTGTTGCATCCATTATACAATACACACACACACTAACTATATAAACCTTTCGTTGTGCTTTGTGCAAGCTTTCTATACTCTATGCTTCTATTTTGTTTCAAACGAGGCTTATAGCGCATTTCTAACTATGGCTCTGTTGTGCTATAAGTCGCTGTTTCGCTCTCAGATGGGCTTAACTTATGGCAGGCCGTGCACAGAGCACAATGCTTCCCTTACTTATTGCTTTTAATTCTTATCGAGGAGACATACCTCATGGGATTACTTATTAATTGCTTTCTTAATATCTTAATGTATTATATCAGGAATTCTTTATATAGATGAGTGACTACTTGGAAGTGGGGAGGGGTTTCTCATTCTCTCCTCTCCCTGTTTTCTTACTACTCTTTAGTAATGACGTTTGCGGGTAAAATTTTTGGAGGGTAGCTTGTTACTTATACTCTATTTATACACTAATCGCACATTGTTTGACTACTACTACTATCTTTTTATATAAGAGGCGATTAGTAATTACTATTATACTTTGATTATTTATTTTTAATACATATAGAAATATTATTATTTATTTATACATCATATAAAAATTAATTAACATGTTATAAATAATAATCAACATGATCTAACATATAGGCGAGGCGATTAGTACTTGGCCAATATCTTATCACTATCTATTTGGGGGCGGGGGGTGGGTGCATAAGGCGATGGGGGCGGAACAAGGCGGCGGAGGTGGAAGGCTGATAAGGCGATGGAGGCTGGGGAGAG
>NZER01000502.1 GCA_002690445.1 Candidatus Pacearchaeota archaeon | reverse complement strand
TTTTTCGGGTTTATTTGCTGGTGCGCGACCACACTGTTTGCGTGGACGGCGCGGAGCTATTACGGTGCGGAGTGAACATGGAACATATCATTACTGTCTCGGCGTATATTGTGGTCGGGGGGGCTGTTTTTATAGGCACATCTTTTGCGTTCATTTTGTGGGCGTGGTATAGATATGTTATGTTTTTACGCAGACAAGCGGATGGTGGAAATGAGTTATCAAACACGATATCAACGATGGAAACAGGCGCAACTTGATCGACAAATGTGGAGGGACATTATGAAATTCAAAGTAGGGTTCGGTAAAGCAGAGCTAACGAAAGCAGTAAAAGGAGCCGCAATTGCGGGGGGCGGGGCTGTGTCTGCCACGGTATTGAACGAGGTGGGCCTTATACCCGCATCGCTGATGGAGCCGCCCACGGGGTCATTTATCGTTGCGGCGTTAGCAGTGGCGATAAACCTTGCGCGGCAGATTATCCGCGATAACACGCCGAACGCGGTATGAGCGGCGGGGGGCCTCACGAGTACAGTATTTCTACTGCGATGGCGCTATGTAAAGCCAACGCAATCAGTGCCGCGCATCATATGGGAGAGGGCGTTTCGGTGTATTCTAATCGGCGGCGGGAGTTTTACTTTCGATTGGCTAAAGACTCACGCCCACGACGTGATGCGGCGGTCTGGTCATTTGCGAAGGGCCGCGTCATTGAAGAAGCCCCTTCCAGTTAGAATCCCAGTTAGAATCTTTTAGCGTCCACACCTTGATCTCGGCGGCGTGGTTGCGGGGTATTCGGGACTTCACCCGCTCCCCCGTCCAAATAAATTGGGGAACGCGGAAGATGCTCCCCATCCAATTCTGAGAGTCCCGAATATCGCTCGGGTTAAGACCAAGGCGTTGCCTCACGTCATCCGATGTGACCACGCCCTTTTCACGGCATATTTTCTCAGCCGCGCCACGGGCGATTTCCAGCGCCATCCGGTTATTCCCCGCCGCCAAGGCCATCCCCATGTCGCGAAGCTCAATCCCTGCCGAGAGATCCAATTCTAACTGTTCGCCATCTTCCATACCATGACCCCCTAATCATTTTTGAATTCTGTGGTTATTTCCCGCACCATTTCGGGATGTAAGAACGGGATCAGTCGCTTGATGAGCTTCCCCCGCCGAAGATCGTTTTCACTCCATAATCGCCTTGATCCCGGCCCCTCTGCTTCTCGGATGGAAGGCGTCAGCCAATTCTTTTCGCCCCATGACAACAACAAGCGGGAGGGGATGCCGATCTCAGCGGCGAACTCCTTGCTGGTATACTTAGCCAAAACGGCCAACCAATTCTTCATCATCTTGCTCATCTGGCGTATTGTCGGCAATGTATTTAGTGATGGTTCGGCGCAGGGAGTAAGCGGGTCCGGTCTGAGTTAGCGGCTTACCATTATCGCCGTCCGATACGTCTAAGATCATTAGCATCAAGACCTCCGGTGTGTGTTGTGTTAGTAATAATTCCACTAATTCCTCCGTCTCGATTTCCGTTGTCATCTCTATTTTCACGATTTTTCCTCTTCAGTTTCATCTTGAGCATCTTGAGCATCTTGAGCATCTTGAACTTGATACAGGGTTCGGGGCGGCTCACCCATTGACCCTCCCATCACGTGCTGACAATCAAGCGCCTGTCGGGCCTCTGCGGCCCATCCGTCCAGCGCCTCTTGAGTATATCCATTTCCGCTATAGCTGACGATGGTCTGCATGGTGCAGATGCCATCGCGAGAGGTGAGATAAGAGTCATGCATGGTGCGTTGCCCTCCATAGTTAGCGGGAAAGAGCCTCATATTCTTCCCAAGTTTCATCCCGGTCATGGATGGGGATGGCCCCACCGTGGCCCACGGCGCTCCGAAAACGTCCGTCAGACGTGTGGGCAAAGTTACCCCCGTTCATCCACCCCGCGCCTTCAGCGGCCTTTGCGGGGCGTAGAAAGACATATCGCTCCCCGCCTACATTGTTCTCATCGAGATAAAAGTGGGGAATCTCCCTATTATATTTGGAATCGCCGGGGGAATCTCCCGGCAGCGTCACGCGGAGCATATCGTGGTGCTTGCTCAATCCATCATTGGTCGCGTCAAAAGCTCTTCTATGAACGTCTACTAATAAACTGGCCATTGTGCCGTCTCCTTGGTTCGGTGCATCTGTGGCGGTCTGTGCCTCTCTTACCCCTAAATATACACAACCAAACCAACCGTGTCAAGTACTATTTTGGGTTTTTTTAAACTTTCTCGCACAGACCAAAATCCTCATCCTCATTCCATCGGGTTGCATTGTCGGTGAAGTTTTCAATGGCGCACTCAAGCGTTGAGTGCATAAACGTCTCGGAATATCCGTTGTCCCACTCAGCGCGGGTCCGCGTTCCCTGTCGGTAGTACATCCCGCCCTTACCAGCGGGTGGTTGTATCCTGACCTCCTCATCATAGCCCTCGCGCCAATCGGGATTCACCACCACGTAAAAAACGCGGCCCCGAAAAGTATTAACGTAGCCGCCCACCTTCTTCGCGTGGGCCTTGGCCTGAGTCTCATTTGAAAACCTGTAGGCTTGCATCTCGCCCTTGACCTCTCTCGCTGAAACCGTGGCAAACCCTGTTCGGCCATTGAGCGTATAGGTTCCGAGTTTCACTTTGGTAGTCATCTTAATTCTCCTCGGTTTTCTTATAGGTGGCGGCTATCAGTGCTTGCACCTCGGCTAGTACTTGATAACCCTGCTCGTCAACGCTGTCTTTCGGGATGCGTTGCATAATTTCAGTCCTCCATTTGGGAAAGGTCGTTCACGATAATGGACGCTAATGCGGGGGGGGATACGCGGTTGATATTTTGATCGCCAACTATCTCAAAAAGTGCGCCGTATTCTTTGATCGTGGCTATGATTTGCAGTTGTTGTTCGGCGGTAAGTTTCATTTCGTTTCTCCTGTTATTGTGTTTTGTTTCTCTTAATCTCTACCACTAATATACACAACCAAAACAAACAAGTCAAGCACTATTTTCACTTTATCTACACTTATTTCTCACCTGTCACTATCCCGGCTTCCGCTACAATGCCCTCGCTCAACTGGCGGCGGTATTTGCGGCTACTCATGCCAGTTCCCGCCTCGCTCCTCGACATATTTTTTGAACCGCTCTCGCTTGGCTTTGCGCTCTGGCATCCGCACGTTGATTACCTCGACCAGATACTCCTCGACCTCGCCCAGCGTTGTGTAGCCGCATCGAAACCCTTCATAGTCTCGACCTTCTCCCGTGAAACTGTATTCGGACATATAGCCAAAACCACCCCCGCCAGTAATTTCCCCAATCTCCGATTTCCAGTGCCGATAAGGCTCCTGTAATCGCTCCCAGACGATTCCGGCAATCTCCCGTCTCATAACTCAAGGGCCTTCACCCATCGGGCGTAGACATGATCCTCGGCCTCTTCGCGGGTCAATACGTTGGCATGGTACTGGGTGCCGTTGATCTCCACAGCGAACCCGTTGGGGTTGCCGTGCCAGAGCTTCGGGCGGCTCTTAATCGTGATCTTCTCGCCGTGTACGTAGAATGTTCGTTGTTTCTTACTCATGGCCTGACCTCCTATTTTATCCCGGCTTCGGATAGTGTGCCTTCGGGCAACTGGCGGCGGTACTTCCGCACCAACCGCTGGCCGAGCGCGGCCTGTTTGGGTGAGAGCGTAATCGCACCCGCCAAAGACTTCCCAATCATGGTGTCAAACTTATTGAAGCCCATGCCGTCGATCTCCCGTGCGCCATCGCACATCGCCGCAAGCGCCTGTAAGCCCCGATGCACCGCTTCAATCTGCTCCGGCGTAAGGGTGGCCGCTGCCGCTTCTATCGCCTTGCGCGGCGTTTCGGTGACCTCTACGGCAGGGATCACCGGGACTTTAAACTCCGGTATTTCTTTGTCGAGGGCCTCATCTATGACGCGCTGTTTAGCAGTGATCTTTTTCGCCATTACCGCGTCCATACTACCTTCCAGCACTAAATGCTGAACCAGTACGCTATCGGTCTGTCCTATCCGGTGGCAACGGTCTTCGGCTTGACTCAAGTTGGCGGGAACCCAATCCAACTCGGCAAAGATGACGTGGCTGGCGGCGGTTAGCGTTATGCCCACTCCTGCGGCCTGAATAGACCCGATGAACACGTTGACCGTGGGATCGTCTTGAAACGCCTCCACCGCCGCCTGTCGCGCCGTCATGCTATCCCGGCCCGTCAGGCTTACGTGCTTAACCCCAGCGTCCTCAAGGGCCTTGGAAAGGCCGTCAATCACCTTGCGGTGATGCGCCATCACTACCACCTTGTCGGTGGCTTCAAGAACTTCGGACAAATGCGCCACTATATCGGGGATCTTTGCCACGGCGGTCATCTGGCGCAAGGCGCTCATCTCGTTGAAAGCCACGGTGAGGCCATCGCGAAGCCGCTTGACGGCCAATTCATAATCTGCGGGGTCATCACTGACCTTCGCCAGTTCCACCGCCGCCTTCAGGCCCGTTATTTGATCCTCCCACTGATCCCACGCCTCACGCTCGGCGGTGACCGAGGCCGTGGCTCCGTTGGATGGAATCTCAATAACCTGTCTAACCTTGGCGGGGAGATCCGTCAAAACGTCCTTTTTGAGCCGCCGCACCATGATCTCGGTGCGTAGCATTTCCTGAAGCTCTGGAAGATTCGAAG
This sequence comes from Candidatus Pacearchaeota archaeon, assembly GCA_002690445.1. The sequence goes on along the minus strand of NZER01000502.1, from coordinate 6,516 downwards.
AGCCAGTCATATCCCACCCCCATCGCCCCTTGTAGGCCGCGCAATACCGTTTCGCGTAGCCCCAAAAATTGTCAAATAGACCAAGGGCGTTGACGATAGGCCAAAGCTCAATGGGCCTGTTGGCGATGGGCGTTCCCGTCATGAAGACGCGCTTCTTCGCCGGGATCGGGGCTACTTTTACTACGTCCTCCCATTGGCCGTTTTTCTTCTCAGCCTTCGTGTAGCCAAGCGTGTACTGGGTGCGCCGAGCTTGTTGGTTTTTGCAGTAATGGATCTCGTCCGCAATCATCAGATCCCACTCTTCGGCGCGGAGGGCCTTGGCGTGGGTGTGTATGATGTCATAATTGATTATGACTATCTCAGCGGTGTCGGGGTAGGACTTGCCTACCGCTATGCCTATCTCGCGGTCAACGGTGAGCCATTTTTCAAGTTCATTTTTCCAGTTCAGGCGTAAACTCGCGGGGCAAATGACCAAGACGCGCTTGGCCTTGGTGCTGTTTATCAGCCCGATGGCTTGGATCGTCTTGCCCAAGCCCATCTCATCCCCGATCAGCACGTTGTCCCGCGCCAACCCAAACGCGATCCCGGCCTTCTGGAACGGCATATACGCCAGCCCTTCGGGTGCCGGGATGGAGATTTTGGCGTCCGTGGCCGAGGAGGCGTTCAGCTTGGCCGTGCGCTGATCCGCGATTTTTGTTAATTCGGCCTTGGTATTCTTATCGGCAAACTCAATCAGCTTGGCGGCTTTGGCGGGGTCATCGGTCCACCACGCCTTGGTGTCGGGATTCCACCGCCACCGAGCCGCCTTCAAGATGTCTTTCTCTTGATAGGTGCTGTCGGCTACCCACTTGTTCGCCACCTTGCTTTTCATTATCAACATATTCGTTTCTCCTGTTGTTTTGTTTCTCTTAATCTCTACCACTAATATACACAACCAAACCAAACAAGTCAAGCATTATTTTGAGGGTTTTCTATTTTTTTTCCGAGTCTTCAACGGGCGTTGCTCGGCCCCGCATTTCTCGGCGGTTTTCCTACCCAACACAAGCCGCTGAGTATAGCCAAACGGAAACCGCTCTTCGGGATCTTTCAGGCACCACAGGTGGAACTGGTTGGCCTCATCCACCAGCCTCGACTCTGCCGGGAATAGCTGGACCGCCTCATTCTCTTCCCCCACCAGATCGTTTTTAATCTCCTGAAGATCGCGCCAATCCAACAAGGCCGAGCGTTCCCGGTTTTTGATGCTCAGATGAACCATCTCAGGCCACCCGCTGACGAAGGGGATGGTATCGGAAATGAATACCGTATACCCTGAATCGGATACGTATACCCTGACGGACTCGACGCGCTCCGCTACCAGAGCCTCAGCTTCCTCCACCGTCATATTGTGGGCTTCCGCAATATGCTGAATCGGGCGATCATCCACCATTGCCGCCGCTCCCCCTTTCGAGAAAAACTCAGGGGTCAATGTCCCTCTTTCCCACTGCATTAGTGTTTCACCATGTTCTCGGGGTACGTCCAATATTCCCCGTCGATTACGGGGTCTTCTATAAAGATTTCTTGCAGATCCACACCCAACTGGAGAGCGATGAACCGGATCGCCTTCTCAAAAGAATCGAAGCTGGCGTTCAAGTCCCCCACCTTATCACTAAAGTATCGCTCTTGGCCCAGCGCCCTCCCGAGGTAGTTTTTATCATGCACCTTGAACACGCTATACTTGTTATAGGGGCCGGTTGCCACCCTTGAAAGGGAGCCGCAATCCTTATAATAATCGACACCTTCTTTTCGCCAACTGATCCCCCACTCTTTGTACATTTGCGATTGCGATTCAAGCTCAACTTTTATTTCTACTCTAGTACTCATCGCGCCGTCTCCTTCAGCTATGCGTGAACTTTCAGGGAATTAAGGGAATTATCGGATCTAAGATTCCAACGTAGTCGATACCGGTTGAACTCTGCCACCGCCGCTTTTTTCGCTTCACTATAAAGGCCAGTGTGTTCAAACGTAAACGGCAAGCGATGCCAATCGTCCTCAGAGGAAAACAGCCAGAGGCCGAAGCCTCGGGGCTTGGCTCCGTGTACCCACTCATATTCGTTCACATCAAATCTCGTTTTCATTTCGTTTCTCCCGTTGTTGTGTTTTGTTTCTCTCAATCTCTACCACTAATATATACAACCAAACCAAACAAGTCAAGAACTATTTTAGGATAAATAAAAAAAACTATTTCAAAATAGTACTTGACACGGTTGGTTTGGTTGTATATATTAGTGGTAGAAAGAGAGGGAAACAAAATGAAACTGATAAGCAACAAAGACGGCGAAGCGGGAAGAAAAGACGAAACCTTCGCCACCTATTGCCCCAACACCTACAGAGTTGAAGATGCAAGCGGGGCCAAGATTGGCGAGTTCACGCAACACATACGGATTCGTGGCCCCCACCGCGACATTGAATGGATGGGGACCATTGAGGGTGAGTTTTACAAATTTCAACGACTGACTGACGTGCGGGCATACTTAAAAGATGGAACGGTGCCGCCTTACGCTATAGTTCCGAAAAACCCAAAATAATGCTTGATACGGTTGGTTTGGTTGTGTATCTTGGGAGATAAGAAAAGGGAGGGACAAGCGGCCCTTGGGCAGAAATTGGTGCGGAAATACCGCCGCCAACTGTCCGAAGGGATACTATCCGAAAATGGAGACAGTATAATGGCTAAAGTTGAATACGAAGGTCGAGCATACGAAACCGAGCCGAGCGGCGAAGCGCACTATTGCAAGAACTGCGGCAAGCGATTGCGCGAGAACTGGATCTTTGAATCATATACACACCAATCGGAAGAACCTCGAATGGTAAGCCGGGCGGCTCGCGGCCTGATTCAAGACGGCACTGAAATTATATCGAGGAGCGAATTCACGGGTCGCAAACTTTATACCCGCGCGTACGGGTACGGATGGCATGACGAAAATCTTTTTTGCACTTTGCGATGCGGATATTATTGGGCGTGTCAGACTTTTCCGCATCACTCGGTAGAGTATGGATAAGCAGAGCAGATAGATCCATCGGAAGTAAATGGGACAAGTGGTGCCATTAAATAATGTCACGATTGTCCCGTTTAAGGAGGTCAGGCTATGAAGCAGTGGACATACGATGACGGGGGGCGCAAGATCGCGGGTTACGCGCCTCAAAAAAGGGGCGGGATTGTGTGATCCGGTCCATCGCCATAGTGGGCGATCTTGATTACGGGGAAGTGTATGAAGAAATACACTACCGGAGTCGGGAGGGAATAGGGATGGGAACAAAAAAACGACTTGAACTAATTGCAAGCCTCGCGATGCAAGGGGACACGCCCGATAACGGGGTTTATGCCGAGATTTACAAGGGATACTTAGCGGACTACGGATGGGAGTGGACTCCAACCGTCTTCATAGGATCGGGCTGTCAAGTCCACCTGAAAGCGGGAGAGTTGCCGATGGGCCGCTTACTGGTGAGGGCGTCAAAGCACCTCACCGCCGTCCTTTACGGGGTCATACACGATACCTTTGATCCATCGCGAAGGGGGACGCGGTGTGTATACGGATATTGGGAGCCGTCGGCATCATGGCCTTGGCGTCTTATTCCACCCACGGCATCAGCGGGTGAGAAAAAGATTTAAAAAACCCTAAAATAGTTCTTGACTTGTTTGGTTTGGTTGTGTATATTAGTAGTAGAAAAGAGAGGGAAACAAAATGACAAAGCGCCCCGAGATTCAAAACAAAAGATTTTGGAACCTGACCAGCGAGTCCTTGCGGTACATCGCAAAGGACGCGAAAGAAGCCGCTGACAATTTGCCCGATTGCCCCAAGACGGGGGTCTGGCTGGACGAAGTAAATGACGCTTGCACCGTCCTATACCACAGGTCGAAGGAGGCCAAATAATGAAAACTCGTATGATTGAAGATTTTTGCGCGGTGTGCGATAGGCTCTTTGATGAGGACATCGATGGTGATGATAATCATCGTCAGCAGTGGTTCCGCGAGTGCTTCATGCGCTTGGCCCAAGGCCGCACCAATGACTTCCACGACAGGGATATTATGACCACAATCTACAAGCTCCTTTTTAAAGGCTTCAGCGTTGGTGAGACGTATGGCCTCGCGAGGGAAGTGCTGGACAACCAGTAGACGGGACTAAACGGAGGAATAACATGAGCGCACCATTGCACGACCTCACGGTTTCAGTTGGGGAGTTTGAGCTTGACGATCTGATCCAAGCCTATGATGATCTTTGCCAAGGCAACCTGACGAAGCAGACGGCTGACTTCGCATCTGGCGTCATGGGTCAGTTGATTATGCGATTAGAGGCCAAGGGCAAGATTTCGGGGCCGAGCTTTTATAGCCCCGAATTCACCATAAACAAGGCGCACTCTACCCATTGATACGTAATTTAGGCATCTGATTCGTAAATCGGTTATAGTTTTTTTTAAAAACCCCTAAAATAGTACTTGACTTGTTTGGTTTGGTTGTGTATATTTATAGTAAGAAAGGGAGGAACAAAATGAAAAAGCTGATGACCATAGAAAGCCCCGAAGATTGGCCGGGAACCCGTACTGTCCGCGACATATATGAGGCGTATGGCGATGAAGATCAGAAAGAGTATTGGGTAAGTCGGAGAGAGTATGGCGGGATAGACGGGACGGGCGTCGAGTGGAAGTATGATTTTAAAACCTTTAAAGCGGCTCGATCTTGGGCCGCGTGGGAGTAATTACAATGGCCAATTTATCCATAGAGGAACTGAACGCAACGATGGCCTCTCAGGTGGTCACCGAGCAAGGTTGGACTCACGGCCAGTTGAGCGAGGCCTTTGACAAGGTGGCCGATCCTGATGATTGGAAGGCCCCGATTTTCGCGTCATGTCCCGATGAGGCGGTCACGATGACCGTAGAGGCGATCCGTTTCTTCACGGGAACCGATCCCAAAGTCACCCTTCTCCATATGACCTATTATATCCAGAGTGAGGGCTACCGAAACGGCCCATGCGGGGACCACTAATGAACGCACTAATCGAGCAGATGAGCGCCCAGATCGGCGTCCTGAACAGGGAACACTATGCACTGTCAGCGAAAATCATCGAGGGCGGTATTGCGCTACACGGGGAAACAGCAATCGACCCTGCGGAGCAGCAACACATCAATGACATAGTGCGGCGTATGCGGGGATATATCAAGATCCGTGATGAGGAACTTGAGCGCATCGGCATCCTAAGGGATACCGAAAAATGACCGGGACCATCTACCATAAAAGCCTACCCGACAATGAAGCCGTCAGGGTCTACCACGATGGTGAGACGTGGCGCGTGGATCACATCACGGACATCGGGGAAGAGATCGGGGTTCAATTTCACCCGACAATGCGGAAGGCAATGACCGCCGCGAAGCACGTATCGCTTCATGGAAAATTGCCCTAAAAAAAATAGGGAAAACCCAAAATAGTTCTTGACTTGTTTGGTTTGGTTGTATATATTAGTGGTAGAGATTAAGAGAAACAAAACACAACAACAGGAGAAACGAAATGAAAACCAACCGCCCAATCAAAACCACCACAATCTTTGCTGACGGCACGAAGAGTCGCAAGTTTGACTTGATCGAAGTTGATGAGGTTGGGAATTTCATACTATGGGACCGCGAGGCGCAGAAGCTGGCTTTTCTGGACAATGTGAAGGATGTACGAATCCAGATTAAAACCTCGATCTGGGTTCACCAAGAGCGCAATGGTGGCACCTATGGCTGTGATTTTGAGCGCAAGGTGACGCGCACAGGCTCGGCGTTTCGGAAGGCTAACGGGACCGTGAGTATCGAGTGCCGCGTCAAAGACTACTACGCCACTGAATACGCGAATTATGACATCACCCCGCATCACCAGTGGATGCCGCCGTGGGACGCTGAAAAAAAATAGAAAACCCTCAAAATAGTTCTTGACTTGCTTGGTTTGGTTGTATATATTAGTGGTAGAAAGAGAGGGAAACAAAATGAAAACGACGAAAACAGCCACTTGCAAAAAAACCCCATTTTACCACGCCATAATTATTGACGGGATTGAGGCTTGCCGATTTAATTTTAACCGGAGCGTTCATCCCCACGGCGTCGATCTTTCTGGATATGTGCATTGGGCCGATGGCACCAAATGGACGCATGGGGTAGAGTTCAGTCATTCGTATTATAACGATTTGGTGCGGGATCTAAAGTATTTTGCGATGGCGCAGTAAACAAATAAACCAACCCCAACCCAACGAGGAGAACCAAAATGTTCAATAAAGCAGATTTCAATTATAGCGGCGGCTACCTGACCTACCAAAATAAGTTTGTCGCCCGATTCAAGTATCGCGGTCCTTTCACCAAGGCAAAATTTCAGAAGGAACTGATTGCCAACCACACTCCTGAGAGCTATTTCAAGGCACTGAACGAGGATGGAAAAGCCCCGTTGGATATACTCCGCACCGCAAACACCAGATGGTATCAGAGAACCTTCGACGCTTTCGTAGCCAAGCATAG
>NZER01000501.1 GCA_002690445.1 Candidatus Pacearchaeota archaeon | reverse complement strand
TACACCCTCTGTTTCGAACTGTTCAGTAACTAAAGCTTCACCAAGTCTCTCAATAAACGTTGATACGTTCGTACAATCGGGATTCAATCTTTTTACCTTCCTTATCATCTTCAAAAACTTTTCATCGGTAGTTTCTATATCATCTACACTGAAACCTCTGAAATCCCAATAACACTGACTTCTTTCCTCCCATCCTTTCCTTTCAACATCTCTTTCCATCATACGAGTCTGAAGATTATATCTTACACCACGTCGTTTAATATCAGAAAAAAGAAAATATAAAAAATGCTCCTTCCTCTCCATAACCAAGTTTCTCATTTTATATCTTGTGTGGAGTTAAAGGAACACCTATTTCCCTTGCACCAGAATTTCGAAGTTGTCTCATAATGGTTTGTAACTGGTCTATATTAAACCTAACCATTATCTGGTCTTCAGATGTTCTTGGCATGTACTCTACTTCTTTTGAAGTAGGTTGCTCTTCTGATACATCTGTATCAACTCCTACTGCAGCGTTATGAAACGCTTGCACTTTCTTACTTCTATGTACTCTATCTATTGGGTGTGGTCTTACAGCACCCTTATGTTTATGTTGTCCTTCTTTCATTTTCGGTTACCTCCATTTAATAACTCGTTTAGTTCTGTTTCTGTAAGAATATACATCCTACATAACTCTGATTTTGAAACCATCTTCTTCACAAACAAATCCTTTATGAAGATTGTAAACTTTTCCTTATCCTCCTTCATTTCCTTTATTGATTGTTTTCTCACTTCACTAAATTGCTCTGGTTGTAACTTTCCTATTAATGGCATTTTTGTTCACCTCATTTGGTTTTTGATTAGTAACGTTAGCATAAATTCTTCCCATATAAGCTAATACCTCAGTTTTAACTTTTGGTTTTGGTACTGGTTCCATGCAACCACAATCTACTACACAACATACAATATCTTGATGACCTGGATATTGTTTACAATCAGTAGGTGAATGATTACTATAACAGTAATGTCTATATAATTGTTTATCATGATTCTTTACTCCCTCTTCTGTAAACATAGCAATTATATGATGTCCACAATTCTTACATTCCATTTTACATCGCCCTCATTATACAATCTCTTAACATTGGAAGACTTTTATTGGGTGTGTCCTCAATATCTGCAAACGGATATCCGTGTAAAAATAACTGTTCACTTACCATCAACCTTAACATTTCTCTCATTTTGTGCCTCCTTCATATAGTTTTGCATATTTCTTTCCTTACGATTATCTTCTTTTCTCGCATCAGAAATCCTTTTCTTCTGTGTATCAGCATGCTCTTTCCGGATTTTATCACACATTGCAGGTGTTACTACAATACCTTGTACTTCTAATTCCTCAATCTTCTTCGTCATCTCTGCAGTTGTTAAGACTTGAACTTCATAACCCGTATGACTTCTTATTGTTTTTACCATACTAATCTACCTCTTTCTTTTTCTATCTAAGTTATTTATCCTAATCATTCTTAATTTAGTATCTACTCTGAAATCAAACCCTTCCTTATCAAACAAGTTAATAATTTTCTGAAAAATGTTTAAATCTATAGCTTTGGTGTTAATCTTATCATTAATAAATATATTAATTGCTCTACTTGGCATTGCCATTTTTCTCATCCTCCAATATTTTATATTCAATTGTTTCTTTTGTTGTTTTTTTACCAACTAAAATGAAACACAATTTTCTTCCTATAAATTCTTTCCTAACTTGTCTTAACGTTTCCTTATCATAAATATCACGTAATAGTAAAGGTACATCCATCGTGTCTTTCGATTTAATTAATCTTGATATTACTGCATCAATCTTCATTTGCCTACTTGCAAACTTTAGTAACATACCACTATCAGTCTCAATATTCATTTCTAACACATATAATGTAGTGGGTTTTAAAAATCTTGTTTCGTTTAATATATCCATTAAATTGACATTGTCGTGGAAGACAGTACAATTTAATTGTACGAATGATGTAGAACTTTCTGAATACCCCAATCCTGGAATGGATGGTATCTCATGCCTCTTATTATCTAAAACATATCCTGTTGTACCGTCAATTTTCAACTTCACTATCCTACAATTTCTGAAACTTGCTTGATGAGTAGCCAAATAATTTACTGCTCTACTTTTAATAATAAGTTGATAAGTATGTATTCCATCAAATGATATAGGGTCTTCCCATTTTATTTTCTTGGTTCTATCTCTTCTAGGGTCTTCTGATACCATTTTAAAACCCCTCCATCTTCATAATCGCACTCATATCAGTTGTACCATACTCACTAATTAAGTGGTCTTGTTTGAGTTCTTTCATTTCAATCAACCTCCTCATTTTCTTTTTCAGCTTCCTTTTCACATGCAACACAAAGTAAAATATTTGAATCTCTTTGTCTTGTCAGTTTTCCACAAGATTCACAAGGAAAACATCCAGTTCCTTTCTTAAAACCTGTATCCATTTATTTCACCTTCTCTATACCATTCTCAATTAACAGTACTAACTCAGTTAACTTAACACCGTGAATCTTTCTACCCAATATTTTCTCAACTTCAGGTTGCATCTTATATATTTGTTCCTTTGTTAATTGTGTCATTTTAATTCATCCTCTCTACTTCTCCTCTTTAACCATTTACCAGCAATCATATCAACAACAAATCCATCACTATCACGTTTTAAGGAGTAACCAACTCTACCGTATTTACCTGGACTCTTTTTCACATTAACTATTATTCCAACCATATTGTCAACATGTTCCACCCTATCTCCAATTTTGAATTCCGTCATCTTTAATTCACCTCTGATGAAATGTCTTATTAAACTTAGCAACGTTCTCATTGTAAAAAGTAAAATACCAATCTAAATACTTCTCTGCTCCCATATCTGTCTTTTCCTTAGCAACAACTTTATGATTATTACAAATATGTACCTTATTCCTTCCGTATCCTATTCTACACTTGGACAATTCAATTTTACCTTCTCTCACACAAAAATCACAGATTGGTACATTCATTTTACTTACCTCCTTTTTCCATTTTGTACCATGGTATTGTATTAGGTACGTTCCATCTTAACGCTTTACCACCAACAACTTCATAAATAGCAGTATTATCATCACTTCCAGTTAAGTGCATTTCAGTTTTATCATCTCTCTTATCACGAACTTGAAAATGGTCAATCTTTAATCCATCTCCCCATCCATCATCTTCACTCCACTCCTTAACAATCTCATATCCTAATGAGTTAAGAAATGCTTTCATAATAGGTCTGTGAAGTTCCTGCAATTTATATAAGTTCCTTTGTCTCTTCTCTAATCCATCAAAAGAAACAGTTTTTACTCCGTTCTCATCTACATCATAATCAAAACCACTTAACTTTTCTAATTGTACTTTTTCCATTTTCAGTTCACCTCATACCTTGTATTTTACCTTCCTCCGTAACAACTAAATCCTTATAAAAACCTGACCTAACCCTCATCCACTCTCCACTAATTAATCTAACTTCCTTCCTTAAAGCGTTAGGATTAAACTTGTATCTCAACTTCTCACTCATCTTAAAATTACCAAACTTGTCCTCTACGTAACCTTTACTACGTAATAGTTCCTTCAACTTATCAATCAATTCTCTTCTCTTTTTTGGAGTCATTTTCGTTCACCTCTTATTTGCATTTATTCCAAATCTCTTGTAGATATCCCAGGATTTAAAACTTTTCTTAACTGTAAAGGTTTTTTATTATTTTTAACAAACTTTCTTGCTCTACGTTTATTACTAAAATATTTAACATCTGCAAAAGGATGATTAGTTCCTTTTGGCGATACTTCATATATAATATTTTTTACCATTTTCTTCACCTTCCTATATTCATAGTTTCTTCTTGTTCTCTTCCTTCTTTCAATATAACCTTTCTTTACTCCGTAAAATAACATACTGGATAAAGCCATATGACCTCTTTGAAAATATAAATACTTCTCACCATCACTCTTTTCATCACTTACAAAATCTCTTTCTCTATACCATACTCCTTCACTCATCATACCCAACAACTTTCCAATTTTTGTTTGGTTTTGCATTTTTAATCAACCTCAAATATAATAACATAAGGAGCTATATAAATATTTATATGATATAACATATATGTTACATGAAATTTCATGTAGAAAGTGTGGTGGTATATAATGACTATTGTAATCAATTATATATGTTTAAAAAATTCCATGAAATTATTCTTGTACATGCCTTCCGATTTTATATACCAAAACGGGATACTTTTTCTTACAGTTGATTTTATGTAAGCAATAATAGAAAGGGCATTGACAAACCAAACACCATCAGGATTAAAAATAACTAGGTAACTTTGACCACCTCCATTCTCATGATGTTGCCTTAAACTTACTAACTGATGGTCAGTTATACTATCAAAAGATAAAGAAGTAAGTGACTTGGTATGCTTCACTTCAAACATCCAACTACTTCCTTCCTTCACAACCAAAAAATCTGCTGGTGACTTAGTTCTTTTACCTGTTGAAGCGTAATCGGGTATCCGTAAAATATAACACTTTATATCTTTAAATAACTCTCTGAATTTAGTTTCCTCCTTCTTACCCAACACACCCTTTTCATCACTAAAGTCACTTTCCATTTTCTCTCATCATTCTTAATAGGTTGTAATAAACTTGTGCTGTTATATGACAATCAAATAAAGCATCATGTGCACCTTCATAACTTATATTAAAAAAATTCGCTAACACTTTAAGTGATGACTTATACTCGAGTGGTACTAATCCCAAATTCTTCATACTCAACCACAAAGATATGGTGTCTATCGATTCGTAATAGAATATTGAAGGATATTTAGCTTGTTGATGTAACGCTTCCAAAAATCTTAAATCAAAATTAACATTATGTCCTAACAAAGGTGTTCTTGTTAAATCATGTTCAGAGATAAACTTATATATCTCCTTACAAGCATCTATAGGTTGTAAAGCTTCCTCATTATGCTTCTCCAAATTAATTTTATTAACAGATAAAGCAATTGGGTCTACATTATGATACGCAGAATATACTTTAATATGCTTCTCATCAATAATTTTAAGGTCTTCTATATCAACATCTATTAATAATAACCCAACCGTAAGTACTTTATGTATGTTAGGTGATAAACCCGTACTTTCTATATCAACAACTAACCTTTTCATTTAAACTCCTCCAAACTTTGTTGTTCTTCATCCCATTCTTTCGCTTCAAAATCTTCTTCTAATATCTCTCTTCTCTTTTGATAATGCTCTCGTAACCACTTAAACTCATCTATAAAATCATAGATTATTGCTTTTTCTTTACCAGGAAACGGTCTTAATAACCTACCTACTCTCTGGACTACTTTCACACTACTCTTACCACCAACACCAAGAATTAAGATTTCAAAATTATGAATATCAATTCCTTCATCAAAAAGTGAAGTAGCTATAGTAACATTATACTTACCTTCTCTAATCTCATCAAACATCTTAATTCTTTCTTTCTTTGGTAAACCACCATGCATAAAACAAACATCAGAATTTAAATACAAAGCACCCTGAAGAGTTCTCCCATGTTCTATCTTTTGTATCAGTATTAATACATTTCTGTTTTTACTTTCTCGTAATGCAACCTTAACAATCTTATCATTCCTCTCCTTATTATTCACTATAAACTTTTCATAAGCTTCATGATAATCTAAAAATTCTTTTGAAGGTTTGGTTAAAGGAATGTATCTGACTTCAGCATCAACAAGATATCCCTTCTTAACTAACTCATCTTTCGTTACTCTACTTATAATCTTTCCAATAGCCGCTTCAATTCGTAAGTCTTCTCCATCATCACGGTAAGGTGTAGCAGAACAACCTACTAATATAGCATTATCACAATTCATAGCTATTTTGTATAATACCTTAGCCGCAACGTGATGTACTTCATCAAATACAACAACTTTATAATTTATAATATCACTCTTCTTTTTAATAGATTGATAAGTACGTACGTCAACGTACGTAGGAGACTGTTC
>NZER01000500.1 GCA_002690445.1 Candidatus Pacearchaeota archaeon | reverse complement strand
TAAATAAGCATCAATAGCCTGGGACAAATCCTGCTCTCTAGACATGGTACTTCCAATCTCTAGGAGCCTTATCTTCAGTATTACGCATCATCTTACTGATATTGCCTTTTGTCAGCTGTCGTTCTACCACTGAATTGTCTTGTTGCTCATTAGCTACATAAGATTCAAGCTCATTAAGAATATCTGACAGCATCATTTCATCGTCGTTAGCGTATTCCATACGAGTCTTCATAGCATCTTCTTCAGCTTTCGTGCGACCAAATCCCATTGCTTTAGCACCCCGTCGCATGCCAGGTATTGCTCTTGATCCTCTAGCCACGCTAGCAACGGCTCTTGTTAGAGGATTTTTCTGTACCTTAGCACGCTGTTCTGCACGTCGTGCATCAGCTTCTGGGCCTTGTTCATATGCCCCTTCTTTACCTTGGCGTATACCTTGCTGAAGGCCAACTTTCGCAGCTGAACCCACATCACTTAGCAATCCCCCTAGACCTCGTCTGGTGGTATGAAAGCCTCGTCTTCCTGCATCCTGTGCGCGTTGTCTTACTCCTGGGCCTTTTGGCCCTTGATCAAGGCCAGCACCAGGAGTGGTTTTAGGGCCACCAGCACCGCCACCAGGCTGATTAAAGACACTATATGTTCCAGAAGCCTCGGCATTTCGCTTTTGCTGGTCAGTGTATGGCTGAGAAGCACGCGGCTGAGCGGCCCTATAAGATGGGGGTCTAGTTGGTTGACGCAAAGGTGGGGGTGACGACGAAGCAGAAGTGGGGGGCTTGGGGGGAGTAGATTGTGAAGCACCACTGCTTCCAGTATCTCTCCATGCGCCAGGATTGCCTTGGAAGCCTCCACCCCCAGCACCACCAGCAGCACCACCAGCAGCACCACTTGCGGGAGTATCTTTCAATGCACCCTGAGGGACAGGAACCTTTTTTGAGAAATCAGACTTCTGGTAATCCTTGGCTTGAGGATTCCGTCGAGGCTTTCGACGCTGACGAGGAGAAGCTCCTTCATCATGCGCAAGAGATGGGTGTGGTTCACGAGGTGGCTTTTGCTTAGGATCGCCAAACCCTTCTTCTACATCACTATAACTATCTTGTTTAGCGACATACCCACTAATAGCATCAATCAAAGCAGCTTCAGCATCCATATCTGAAAGTGTTATCACGGGCTGCTGTGACAAAATGGGCGAATCATAGTTGTTAGTCTTGCCTTTGACAGGTTCCATCATTTGATCCCTCAATTCAGGTTCAGCTTTGGGAGAATATATATCCGTAACTGATAAACGATTACTTCCACTATAATCGCCAATCTTAATCTTAGCATCCGCAACTTCAGGAAAATCTTTCCGGCCTTTAAAATCAGGCATCCATATCCTCCGTATTAAACTCGTCCACTAGGTCTTTCTTTAAATTGTCCGTAATACCATATATTGACTTACGAATTAATCGACGTAAGGCATTACGCTGCCCCGCATCGACATAAAACCCTTCCACAATAGTTAATGTTTCTCTAACTATTGCAGAAACAGCTTTATCATACTTACTATCCCAATTTTCTGCACTATCCATTAATTTAACTCATGTGGAACAATTTTACCATATCCTAAGCATTAATTTCCATAATACTCGGATTGGCAATCTTCGGAACAAAACGTTTCTCCAGAATCTCCATCCACAACACAGACATCGCAGACCATAGCATCACAATAATCACATTCGATTGGATCTTCCGACCAATCATTACAAATTATACATCTCATTTTATAAATTTTACTAGTTCTGTTCTACGCTCACGGACTTTACTAGAATATTTAGGAAGATTATTTCTATTATTGTTGATAAACCATCTGATATGTTCACAGCGTATGACATGATTACAGTCTAAATGATGAACCACTAGTTTATCTTTAATGCCCATATATTTAAATAGTCTATAAACATATTCAAAATCTTGAGTTAAAACGGTAATCTCACGTATCTGATAGTGGTCATAAAAGGGTTTAAGATCTTTCGTTCTTCTAACTGCACATGGCATACAAAGAGATTTATCAACCTTTATGCGCCGTTCACAAAGTTCACAAAAATTATCAGGTAATCTCACCGTCACCCATAATTTATCCATTGAAGCATCATGTCTGATTAGACACTTAGCCCCCTTCCACTTTGTAAATTTAAAGTGGATACGTGAATGTAGTTTACACGAATTGCCTCGCCTATTTACATGCCATTGATTAGCATCGTGCGAAATAATATAAGTATAGTTTTCAATCTCACGATACCATTTTTTCCACTCAGGAGTACTATCAATGGTTACGTTAACTAAATCCGCCACTTACCATACTTCAATATCCGAATCGATGATAGGAGCTACGAGTGCCTTATCCCTGTGGTCAATAAATATATCACAAATAGCCAGTTCTAATGACAACAGGTCATCTCGTCCTGATTTTTGTAGAATAGTAAACACTTCCGCAATAGAATGCAATCTACTTTGTTCAATATTATTAGAAATTTCTTTTAATGTCTCAACAATACCAGATGCACGATACACTGTCAATTCAGATTGCAAATAAATACTGTCTGTTACAAATTTAACCATAAATTCGGCCACTTCAATAGGATTAGCTCCCGAATCCCATAGTTTTCTTACCAATAACAAGCACTCATTCAATGTGCCATTGCATAAATTTGCAAATAATTCACATGTTATTAGCTCAATATCACCATATAAGGATTGAATTATACGTTCTGGTGGCTCTGAATCATATAATGTAAGCACTGTATCTAAAATATTTTCAGCATCTCGCAAAGAACCATCTGATTTTCCCACAATACTCATTAAAATATCACGTGATACAGTACTATCTTCCGCAATACAGATTCTAGCCAATTTATCCAACATGGCTTTAGGACTGACCTTTTTAAACTGTAAAATCTGGCAGCGTGACGATAATGTCACAAAAGCCTTATCTGTATCTGTAGCAGAAGAGGGGTTCTCAGTAGTGCAAAAGACAAAATGAACATGCTTAGGTGGCTCTTCAACTGCCTTTAATAACGCATTTAACGACGCTGAAGTTAACTGATGGGCCTCATCTATGATGATAAATTTCTTATCAACATGTTGAGGGCGAAAACGCATAATATCTAACAAATCTTTAATATCATCTATGCCACGATTCGATGCAGCATCTAATTCGATAGCATCATGCAATGCAAACTTACAGCCATTACATGTCCCACATGCTGTAAATCCCTTTAACTGCTCACAATTCGCGGCTTTACATAGAATCCGCGCTATGGAAGTCTTACCGCTGCCTCGTGACCCGCGCAATAGATATGCATTAGCAATAC
This sequence comes from Candidatus Pacearchaeota archaeon, assembly GCA_002690445.1. The sequence goes on along the minus strand of NZER01000500.1, from coordinate 5,805 downwards.
GATTCTTTAATATCGCATTAGAAAGAATACGAGAAATTGATTCTTGTCCAACAATTTCATTTAAATTCTGAGGTCTATACCTATTATATAAGTTTACCTGGGTTACCATCATCAATCTCAACTATCTGACGTTTAAATTCTTCTACCTTATCTATAACTGCCTCATTCTGTCCCAATTTAGCTATATATTCTAGATGGTCTACCCTTTCATACATCTTATTCAGACGTTTGGTATATCCCCGTTTAGTTTGCGTATCTACCGCTGAAGCCTTAGCGTCTTCTAACGCCTCTAACTTCGCATACACCTCTGTCATGACATTGGTGATGAAAAGGTTGTACGCTTCCACCATTTCTTCAATATCGTCTTCTTCAACATCGGCTTTAACCACACAAATATCTTTATCAAGCTTTTTAAGGGAACTAAAGCTACCTGTCGAATACGGCATGCAGTACACACTTTGGTTACGTAAGGCTGCACCAACGCGCCGTAAACCACGAAGCAGACGCACCCTTCGCGCCGCTTCTTTTGATCCCAAGTCGAAAAAGACAAAACTCCACTCCTTTAACAATTCTCTTGTCATATAACACCTTTATACCTTATTAAGAACCTATTGTTCTAAGTATACCAAATTTAAACTATGAAGTCAATACTGAACTTAATCGTTCTAATGGTGTTGTTCCTGAAGAAAATGTACATCCACCCCATTTCCAATCACAACGTAAACATCGGTGTGGAACATCAGGAAGCATGTTTGAATCTTCAAAATGAACAACTCCAATAGACCCACATTGTGGACAACATTCATGTTGTTCTACCCCATCAGTAGTCTCAGTAACTGAAAAATAAACCTCTACCATCAGTTCTCCTTAACCTAAGAATATATCTATATATTATATACTGATATTAGTAATATAACAAATACAATAATATTATATATACTTTAACGCACTTGATAATTTCCCAAAAAAGTTAGATGATATATCAAGTCCATATTATGGACAGGAGGGATTCATGCGAATAGCTTCATTCGACATAGAAACGACAGACTTAAAGGCAAACATGGGAATCATCTTGTGTGCAAGTTTTCATGAGATTGTTCCACCTGGTTACTATTCTAACCATCACGACAGTCTGAATAAGCCTTATACCATCAAATTAAAGATTGAAGATCCATTCGACCCAAACCCCGATAAAGAACTAGTAATAGCGATTAGAGATGAAATAGAAAAATATAACGGTATCGTCACTTGGAATGGAAAAATGTTTGATATCCCATTCCTTAATGCCCGTTTGATGTTTCATGGAGAGCGTCCCACTAGAATACAATTTCACATAGATGCTATGTATTATGCTGGTGGAACGTCCAACCGCATAGGAAGCCGACGATTAATATCAGTCCAACAATTTCTAGGTATCGGACATGATGAAGGTAAGACTCCATTGACGTGGGACACATGGAAGTCAGCGATGCGGGGCAGCCCTAAAGCTATGAAAGATGTAGTTAAGCATTGTGAGATGGATGTCATAGTACTCACCAGAGCATATTGGGCCTTGCTACCCTACATAGCCAACATACATCGTTAGGGTATTGCCATTTAGCTTTACTATTGGTATAATTATACAGAGCCTCTTTTTAGTGTGACGAATATAGAAGGGTGGACTGGTTTGGTAGAGCTAAATACAAGGCAACAGTTAGAAAAATATATAGTTGATAATCCTACAGGTCGCATCAACACCGCAGAACTTAGTCGTATTTTTGGTGTTTCTCGTCAAAGAATCTGTAATTTATTAGATTCAATCGGAGAAGAACGACACCATCGAGCACCCCCCACTAATAATCATTGTAAATCTTGTGGAAAGATTATTAGTAAAAAGGCTATTTTCTGTAGGACGCATGCCAAAATATTAGAACGACATCCTGGTCAATATTATCAATGTCGTGCATGTAAAGCCTACAAACTATTAGAGCACTTTGCGAAAAGTAACATATCCTTTTCAGGATATGAAACTCGTTGTTTAGATTGTAGAGCCGAATGGCAGCGTAATTACTATAGAACTGAGAAAGGTAAAGAGAGTCATATCAAGACTACTCGTGCTTTATCTCAAAAACATCCAGAACGACAACGAGCATATTATCAAGTTTACAAAGCACTAAAGAATGGAACTCTAATTAAAGACGTTTGTTTTCAATGTGGAGATTCCAATACCCAGGCTGTCCACTCCGACTATAGGCATCCACTGAACGTAACATGGGCATGTTTAACGTGTCGCAATAATATTCCTACTGCAAAAATAGAATACACATCTAGTCCTTTAGAAGATGGTTTTAGAGACTTTATTAAAACTAAGATTGGTAAAACTAATGGATTAGGTAGATGGTTCGAAATCATTAAACAGCATTATCAAATTTCCTTTATCACGAATCAGATATTCATCACATCGATAGAAGAATATAACAATATCAACGGATTAGGCCAACAATATAAAAACCTAGCGTCTCAGTATATGGGTGAATTATTGCCCGAAATCACGCCTAAATTAGGGGGTTGACTTAGCCATCGAACATTGTGTATACTAACAATATGACTTCGAAAGAGGTTAAATACCAAGTCCAGCGCGGGACTATAACAGGCGCAAAGGAAAAAGGTTTATGGTAGACACATTCACAGGCACGGCATCAGGACGAGGTGACGAGGAAGAGTTTGAGTCAGATGTTTTAGATCTATCGAAAGAGTTCCGCATAGAACTCGTCCAGCGAATGACTAAAGACATTAAGAGCCTAATCGGTTCAGACCCAGCACTTATGACCAAAGATGAGATTCGATTTTTGGTTTCTAGTTACTATGGAGTACAAGATTTACGGAAGCTTTTAGGAAACCGAATCAGTGCTCTAGGCAAACAAGGCGAAGCTGCATCAATGTTTTCATTCGTATTGAATGGGGTTCAGATTACTGAAAAGAACATTCAAGGTTTGTTAGCCGTAGCCTCTGGTGGACGACAAATTGGACAGTGGGCAGAGTCCATACGAGGCATAGGGCCAGTCATATCAGCGGGGCTACTTGCTCATATTGATATAGAAAAAGCACCTACTGTCGGACATATATGGCGGTTTGCAGGATTAGACCCAACTCTAGATTGGTTGGGAAAAGAAAAGTCCGCTAAACTACTCCGAGAACTCACAGGCGGTATCAGCGGCTCTGTTTCAGATGAACAGTTTGCACAAATAGCCACAGAAGCTAACCGTAAAGCGGATACTCTGATGGAACAAGTGCAACGGTTTGCAGACTCTACAGGTAAGGGAGATTACCTTAGTAAGGACAATATCATCAAAACATTGTCCAAACGCCCTTACAATGCAGACTTGAAATTGATTTGTTGGAAAGCTGGTGAATCTTTCGTAAAAGTTAGCAACCATGAAGCCGATGTGTATGGTCACGTATATGCGTCACGAAAGATGTGGGAGACTCAAAACAATGAGTCTGGTAAGTATGCTGAACAAGCTGCTGCCAAGCTAGAACGTGTAGGACGGTCTACTGATGCCTACAAGTCCTATGTATTAGGCAAGCTTCCCCCTGCACACTTACATGCACGTGCTAAGAGGTATGCGGTAAAACTATTCTTGTCTCACTGGCACCATGTGGCCTATGAACTGGAATATGGTACTCCGCCACCCAAGCCGTACATCCTAGATCGGCCTAACTCAGGCCACACAGACTTTATTGCGCCACCTAACTGGCCGATGGAGTAAAGCTTATAAGGCCATCGCATCAAATTGTTTGTTTCAGTCAGAACTGCCTCTCTATAGGCGACTGAAACAAACAAGATGGAGTGGTCTTACGCGGGGTGGGGCGGAACTTATAAAGGTCAAAAATATACAAAGGTGTAAAAATCATGTCAAATAGATTACAAATTAGGTCAAATAGATTAGCAGTACACGAAAGTTCTGAGGGAGACTGGTTAACTAATACCTCAATGCCTCTACTCCTGTGTGGAAGTGGAACTGCACAAGTGAATAGGATATGGGGAACCTTAGAACGTCTTGGGGATGTTGGATGTCTAGATAGAGTACAGAGTGCTTTACTGTATGACATAAACAATGACACTACTAGACGAATGAGCAGTAAGGGGCGACAAATGAGATCGACCCTTGGTACTGAAATATTCTTCCCGCAGTTCATCCCAACTGATACCGGATTTCATCGAAATCCATATGGATATGTTCCATATTCAGGAACTCTTTTTGAAGAGCAAGAAAAAGTTGTTGAAGAACTTGGAGAGCGTTCTGACCAGTTGGGTACGCCTCCGCAACTAATAGTCCATTTTATGGGCTTTGGCTCCCATTGTCTCTTAGGTGCAATCCTACATGGTCGTCTTCGTAGACGATTCCCTAATGCTAAATCTTTGGTCATTTTGGACATTCCAAGAGATCCAACGCTACATGATCAGATGATTGATGTATGGGATGAAATGATGAATTTGTTACCAGATGAAAAATTCTTGGTAACAGATGATCGTATCGGCAATCCATATGTCACAGACCATAAATTAGCATGTGCTTTGGCTACTATTGAAGCATCATCACAGTCGGGTTCACAGAGTGGGCCTACTATTACTGATGTCTTTTCTGGTCTTACTAGGGCGAAACTAGGGTCTTGGGTAGGGCTGAGTAGTATTACTGCTTATCGTCTACCCGTTAAAAAGGCATGGAGCTTAATACCACCATTCCGTCGTACTCGCCTAATACGAGGCAAAGCGGATGAATTAACCATGTTAGGTATCCGAGCAGCCAAAGAGACATTACAGAAACATTCTGGCTTGGCAGACTATGGTAATCAAGAGAATGATTCCAGAAGCATGATTTTCTGTAGTGTACCTCTAAAGGTCGATGAAGTACCCATCCTAGAGTCTAAGATACAGAACGCTTTAGCTAATGAAGGGTTCTTCAAAGAAAACCCATATGCGAGCTTTAGTTTAGCTTCGGCAAACATGCCTAGCAGTACCTCTGTAAAGTACGTACCTAACATGCCTGTACGTCGTGGACTGTTGACCAGATTATTTATAAATACAGTAGGACAAATCTGGAAAGGGATAAAGTTCTTTGGGTCTATGATATATGGACGGGATGGGCATACTCCATATCTACACTGTGTACGAGTATATCCATTAACCAGTGTGCGCAATCCAAAGATGGATATCACAAGTCTGACTTCAGTTCTTCATAATGAACGACCAGTAGTTCAAGCGGAGATAGAGGCAGAATTGGAAATACACACTAATGGAGAAGCAACCGAGGTGATGGTGTAGGATGCCTGACAAACAAGCATATACATGTCCAAAAGGACATCATTTTGAAACGGATGCTCCAATCATTATTGCAGTAGATAATGATCCTGAATATAACTCAGGCGTTGTATGCCCCTACTGTTATGTTAATTGGTTCCGTTTAAATGTCAGTGCCGATATGTCTGCAGAACCTATTGACTTAGACGTATAAAATCAGGTATACTAATAAGGTAAGGAAATTAATAAGGAGCGTGTAAAACATGCTAACACCACGTAGAAATGTCCTCCGTAGAGGAAGACCGTCATTTTCTAATCTAATTGATGAGCTTCTCATTCCAAATTTTAGAACACCTCAATATACCCACAACACTCCATCAGTCTTTGATGTAGTCCAAAAGGTAGATGAAGAGAATGATACGGCGATAACATATATGTTCATACCGGGAGTCACATCAGAACAAATTGATGTATCCGTGAATATAGCAGCATCAGCTATTAACGTTGTAGTTAATGTTGAAGAG
>NZER01000499.1 GCA_002690445.1 Candidatus Pacearchaeota archaeon | reverse complement strand
GCGGCTGCTGACTGAGTACATCTCCGAGTCGGCATGGTGGCGCGGCGAGAACAACACCGGATCGGATCTCTTCAAGGCAGGCCCCGGCAAGTGGCTCAACGACCCAGAGAAGGCCGAGGCCCGGATCGAAGAGGCTAGGGCATGGGACAAGGCCGGGAGGCCAGCACAGCCAGCACAGCAGCCACAGAGCAACCGCCCACCCTGGGAACGAACCCTGGAAGATGTCAAAGCCGAGGTTGACGCCAACCTCAGAGCGAAAGGACTAGACCCCGATGCCCTCCTCACTTACTGACATTGTATTACGCAACCTGCAACTCATCCGATCCCGCACTCCAAGCGTGGCCGAGGCCAATACCTGGGTGGAGGAGTTCAACCGCAAGCTAGGCAGCGCCGACCCGGAGCGACTGCAAGCCGCCTTCGATGCCGCCCGCGAGGAGGCCGCCGGATCGGCCCGCTACCGCCCGCTCCACTTCGACGACATAGCGGCCAGCTATCGACGCACCAACAGCCCCGGAGACGCCGCACCGGACGGCCCACCCACCGATCCCAACTGCCGCCGCCGATGCGGCGATGGCAAGGTCGCGGTGAGGGACGGCAAGGGATATGAGGTGCTCGCCCTGTGCGATTGTGATGCCGGGCGATGGTGGGCAGGGCAGCCAGCTTGGGGCAGCTATCCCAGCGTGAGCGACCTGCTGAGCACTCAGCGATTCAAAGAGCCTGAAGAGGATCAGGTATCGCAGGCCCAAGCCGAGTGGCTGAGGGATCGCACGGGGCAGGTTGGCATCAAGCAAGCCCTGGCAGAGTTCACGGCTGAGATGGATCGGCGGGCTGGACGCTAGACTGCGGCACTGATTTAAAAAGGTGGATACTTTTCCTTGCTCTTTGTTGTGGATACGATAACATCAGTCACATGAGAGTTCGAATTTACACAATCGAAGCACCCGGCAGAGACCCAGAGCAGGTCCGAGGCACCGCCAAGGCCGCCCAGCGTCGAGTCAGGGAGCTTCACCGAGCCGGGGTCAAGGCGACCCTGACGCGGACAACCCGAGCCCAGCAACGGGCACAGGCGGCCTGAGCCGCACGGAGGACAAGACGATGACTGGGTTGGCTATGGAGTATGCAGCCTTCAGCCTGCGGGCCATTCGGCTGGCTAGCAAGATGCTGGAGTATGTAGAAAAAAGGGAGGTCACTCTGCGCGCGGACGCAAGCCTTGATCTCTATGACGAGATCGCAGCGATCAACCCCAATTACAACCACAAAGACGTCACCCAGGCCACAGCCTCCCTGCTTGAGTCTGTGGCGCGGCTGGCAGAGATCCGAAGCTAACCACCCACGGCCCGCCGAGCCTATCCGGCAGGAGGACACTATGAAAGCCACCCTCACACACAAGAGACGCCACCCCGGCGGCTCGGGGGCCTACATCGTGACCGTTACCTGCCCGGACTGCGGAAAGGCCCGCACGGTCGCCTGGGCTGGCTGGTCGGCAATCATCTGCGGAGGCTGCGGGGCTGAACTGAAGCGAGGCACCTACAGGAAGGCGAGACGATGAAGATCCACGCAATAGCTCCGGGCTTCGGGCTTACCACAGACAAGGCGGCATGCGGGGCAACTCCAGGCCGAGGCCTGGCAGGCAGGCAGGCAACCCTGTCCACCCGGATCGAGGAGATCACCTGCCGGGATTGCCTCATAGCCAAGCGGGAGAGGTACAGGGCGAACTTCGCAGCGACAGATCGAGCGATAGCGGATCGGCTGGATGACCTGGAGAGCGGATATAGGACGCACGCCAAACGCTAGACTGCTCTGCTGGCTGAAACTTTCTTTGTTTATTTCGTAGATACGCCTTGTGCTTTGATGTGGATACGGTATTCTATAAACAGTTGAGGGCAATTAAGCCACCGGGAGCCGAGACAATGACCAACCTCATCTACATCACCGACCTCACCGACGCGGACCTCGACGCCCTCCTGGGCCTGGACGCGGAGGCCGCCGCCGAGGATGCCAAGGTCGCCGCCGACCGCCGCGCCCTCGCCGCCCGCCCGGCTCCCGTCGCCCGCCGCGCCTACGGCACGACCCGCACCGAGGTCCGCGACTGCACCGCCGCCGAGGATGCCTACTACGCCGAGATGGACAACAGCTAGCCCCACCAACCCCGCCCAGGCCACGGCGCTCGCTTCGGCGGGCGTTGCTGGTTCTGGACATCGGCAGGCGGCTGCATAGACTGGGGGCACACTTGCTAGGCTATAGGACGTATGCCGAAGACCACCCAGGCAGAGATCGAACGGCGCATGGCTATCGTGCAGCAGCGGATCGGTGAGCGTGGCTGGTCGCTTCAGATCGCGCTAGACCTCGCAGCAGAGATGGGCGTGAGCCGGGATACGGTCTACGCCTACCGCAAGCGAGTGATCGAGCGCACCCGGCTTGAGTTGTCAGAGCAGGAGCTTGACGAGATGCGCTCGGAGTTCCTCGACCGGATCAGAGGCCACCAACGCGCAGCACTGGACGCAGGCAAGCTCGGCCCGCTTGCTGCGATGATGACGCTAGAGAGCAAGATAACCGGAGTCGAGAGAGCCGCTGAGGTGGACGTACAGCCCGTTACAGTAAATCTGCATGTGCCTGGACCGCTGACCGAGTGAGACACCTCAGCGTTGACTACAGGCCCCACAGCGCGCAACTACGGGCGCACACCGCGCCACAGGACACGGTGCTCTTTGCTGGCGGCTGGGGCTCGGGCAAGACGTGGTGGTTGATAGCTGAGGCCCTGCGCCTGACGGTGGAGAACCCAGGCAGGCCCGGCGTGCTGGTGTCGCCCACCTTCCCGCTGCAACGGCGCACGCTGTACCGGGCGATCGTGGACATATTCCCCGAGGCCAAGCGCTGGCCTACCGGCACAGCCAATGCCCGCGACTGTCTCGGCCCGCTGGTCAAGGACTGGTCGGCGAGTGACCGCGTTTTAACTCTGTTCAATTCGTCGGAGTGGATGTTTGGAAGCGCCGAGAATGTGGCCAGCTTGGAGGGCGCAAGCTACGCCTGGGGCTGCCTGGATGAGCCCAGGCTGGTCAGGCCCGAGGCGTGGCGCATCTTCAATGCCCGCATCAGGGACCCACAGAGCAAGCAGCTACGCCGGGCCCTGGCGGGTGTTCCGGCCATGGGCTGGATGTGGGACGAGTTCGGCAAGCCGCACCCCAAGCGGACGGTCATCAGAGGGAGCACCACCGACAACCCGCACCTGCCGCCCGGCTACATCGAGCACCTCAACCTGAGCGACAGGCTGGCACGCGCCTACATCCACGGCGAGTTCGTCGTGCTTGAGGGCGTCGTCTATTGGAACTACACCGACGAGAGCATCGTTGACGTGGAGCCAGACCCCAGCAAGCCGACCTATGGGATGCTGGACTTCGGCGGCAGGAAGCCTTATTTCGGGATCGTCCAAGACCATGACTGCGGCGAGGTGGTGGTCGAGGAGGTGGTGGCAGCCAACGTCCTGGAGAGCCGCCACGCTCGCGACTGTGCCGAGCACTTGCAGCGCCTGGGCTTGACGATGCTTGAATGCTACTGCGACCCGGCAGGGGCCAGCAGGAACGCTCAGACGGGGCTCTCCAGCTTCAAGGTCTATGAGGACATCTTTCGCTCAGCCGGTGTGCTCTCGGGCTACATGCAGCACCCTCGCGGGCCAGTGGAGCGGCACATCCCCAACGGTGTCGAGGCTACCCGGTGCAAGCTTCAGGACCACTCGGGCAGGCGTCGCCTGTTCGTCGCCAGGGCCTTGACCGAGCAGAGCCGCACCAGCCGCTACCCCGAGGGCGCGGTAGGCGTACACGGCGGGCTCATGGGCTACAAGTACCCATCGAAGAGGCAGCACACCAACGAGCCGCACAAGGACGGGATCCACGATCACAGCATGGATGCGCTGCGGTACTACGTCGTCGCCCGCCATGGGGTAGTCGAGCAGCCCGACATCGCAGCCCTCAACCCGAGCCTTGACAATTCAGGCTCTACCCAATCGCACGGCGTGGGGTATGGTGCGGGAGATCTGCACCTGGGAGACTTCTAGATGAGCGAACCTGATCCCGCTACCTGGGCCAAGCTCGGGCCGCTGTATGTGACCCAGGCAGCCGCTGAGCAGGCAGCAGCAAGCGGTCAGGCTGTGCGTGTCTACCCGGACGGCATGGAAGCGCTCAGCGAGTACATCAGCCTCCCCGGTCAGATGGGCGGCAAGCCTCTGCGGGCCAATGCCTCCATGATGGCGAAGCGGCTCACCGACGTTGGCACCTACCCGATGAGCGGCGTCGTGGACATGGACAGCAACCCGGGCCTGACCCCGGACGTCTGGCGCGGCTACGGGACCCAGGTAGGCGTCGTCGATCAGATGCGGATGGAGGATCCGGTAGTGGCGGCGATTGTTTACGCTACCACCGCCCCGATCATCCGCAGCCACTGGAAGATCGAGCCCGGCGGCGATGACCGGCAGGCGCTAGAAGAGGCCGAGTTCATCCGAGCCAACCTGTTCGAGTACCTGAGCGGTGGCTTCTATACCTTTGTGGAGCAGGCGGTGTCTGCCGTCTGGCGCGGCTTCTCGCTGTTCGAGATCGTCGCCCGCTTCGACCGTGACAGCAAGCAGACCCGCCTCGACCAACTCAGCCCGATGCTGCCCAACACGGTCTATAGCTGGAACCGCTACGAGTCGGGCCGCTGGGGCGTGACTCAGGCACCGGACCAAGGCGACGCCGACGTGGGCTCGCCTGATGCCTACTCTGCCGGAGGTGCGAGCCTGCCGCCCGAGAAGCTGCTGCACATCGCATGGAACGCGAGCGGCGACGACCCCGAGGGGATGAGCATCCTGCGCCCCTGCTATGCGGGATGGAAGTCTCGCCGCCTGATGCTGAAGCTTGAGGCAACCGGCTTTGAGCGCGGCGCATTCGGGATCCCCTACGTCGAGGTGGATCCGACAGCGCGCACCGGAGACAGCGCAACAGTCAACGAGATCCTGCGCGAGTTGCGGACGGGTGCCCGCGCCTGGGCTGCCTTCCCGCCCGGGTACTCGCTCAAGTTTGCTGACTTCCCCTTCAAGGGTGCCGATCTGCGCGAGGCTCGGATCGCTGCTGGTCAGGACATGGCCCGCGCCGCCATGGCCCCGTTCTTATTCACCGGAGAGCAGTCAGGATCCTACAGCCTCATCGCGGGGCAGCTAGACTTTTTCACCATGAATCTTCAGACCGCTGCCGACATGATCGGGGCGGCGCTCAGCCATGGCAGCGACTCCCTGATCCAGCGGCTGTGCGGGTGGAACTACAATCGGACCGAGGGCTTCCCCAAGCTGGTGCCCGGCTCGCTGAGTCTTGGCGATCCCAAGGCCCTCGTGGAATCGATCAAGCTCGCAGCAGAGGGCGGCGCATTGCTTCCTGATCGCGGCGTAGAGGAGTCCGTCCGTGCTGCGCTGGGGCTGCCTGAGCTAGAGAGCCGCGAGGAGATGGCGCACCGACTCCGCAACGAGCAGCCCGGCGAGATCAGGACCGAGGAATCCAAGGCAGCGGACACAGCGCTCAACGGCTCGCAGGTCGCCAGTGCCCTGGCTATCGTGCAGGCTGCCTCTGTGGGCGAGATCACCCGAGAGAGCGCGGTAGGCATGATCGGCAACTTCTTTAACCTGCCCCGCTCGGTGGCTGAGGAGATCCTTGGCGGCGAGCCCTCGCCCGAGACGGCACCGGCTGAGGATGAGGTCAAGACAGAGGTCGAGCAGATCGAGCGCACCGAGGTCAAGAGCAGGCAGCCCGTAGTCACCGAGGTCACAGACGATCAGGCAGACGACACCGAGCGCGAGGCCAAAGAGATGGAGGCATTGGCTGAGAGCCTGCGCCGCCCGCTTGCCGTGAGCGGTCGCGAGCTACGAGAAGAGGAGCGGTACGTTCGCCTTGACGAGACACTTGCGCCGATGGTGGGCGTGAAGGAAGCCATGGCCCAGGCTGCCGAGGACTGGCGCGAACTCATCGCTGAGCGTTACGCGGATCGCATGGCTGAGGCTGGCGACCTGATCAAGATGCGCGGCGCTGACGTGCCAGACGTGGGCAAGCTGGGCGAGGCGTTCCGGGTGGAGTTGCGCCGGGCCTATCGTGCGGGCAAGGCGTCGGTGAGTGAGGAGATGGATCGGATCTCTGCCTCGCCTGATCTGCTGCCTGCTCTTGAGGTCGGAGACTTTGAGGTGACACGCGACGACATCGTGGTGGACCTGCCGGGCGAGACGGAGACACTGGGCGAGCAGACCGCATTCTCATGGACCGGCCAGCAGCGGGGCGGCTTGACCGGCCTGCGCTACCTGACCAGCCTGGGTGATGGCGAGCCCCTGCTGCTGGCTCCCGTGGGCCGCAAGGTGGTGGCAGAGGACCCGGTGGCCGATGGCGAGTCGGTAGCGGACGAGATCGATCCCGAGGAGGCTGTGGAGAACGTGGCGCGTACTTCGGCCCTGGCTGCTGCTGACCGCGTGAAGGCTGCCAGCATCACCGCTGTTCAGTCGGGCAGCATCGGCGGTGTCATGGCTACCGCAGCCATTGCGGCGACGGTGGCAGGCGCTGTGCGCGAACTCAGCCCAGGTGCGGATCTGGTTCAGGCCCAGCGCGACACCAACACGATCTTTGGTCTGGGCCGCATGCAGGAAGCGAGGGCGCAGGGAGCCGAGGAGGGCATCCGCTCGGCTATGCTTGAGTCGTCAACCTGCGACGTGTGCTTGAGCAAGGACGGGTCCCGCTTCGAGATGGCCGAGCTTGACGAGTACGCCACGCCGGATCCTGATTGCTTCGGCGGCGATCAGTGCAACTGCATCGTGATATTCATCCCCAAGGAGTAGAGCCATGACCGACCAGATCAACCTTGCAGTCTGGACCACTGCCTACGTCAACGACCTGCCAGACAGCGCGTTCTTGTACATCTCGCCCGGCGGCGAAGAGGACGATGACGGCAAGACCAAGCCGCGCTCTCTGCGACACTTCCCCTACAGGGACAGCAAGGGCGCGGTGGATCTGCCGCACCTCCGCAACGCCATCGGGCGCATCCCACAGAGCACCGCGCCCGGCTTGACAGCAGAGAAGATGCGGAGCCTGCAAGACAAGGCCCGCAACCTGCTGCGCAAGGAGAGCGAAGAGGGCGAGGATCTCGCAGAGACTGAGGCCGAGCGCAAGGAGCGCGAGGAGGCCGAGGCCAAGGAGAAGGCCAAGGAGAAGGCCAAGGACCCAGGCGCGGGCAAGACCAGCGGGCGGGGTATGGGCAACCCGACCAGCCGCAGATACTACGCCGAGGGCTTCTGGTCCTCGCCTCTGACGCTGAGTGAGGGCCCCGAGTCGTGGGTGGAGATCGTCCGCTCTGGCACCTTTTACGGCAACACCGGGCCGAAGCCGCGCAAGGTCGAGTTGAGCGACGACGACGTGTACGCGATGGCGCGCAACTACGAGACGGTGCTCACCGAAGAGTGGTTCTCGGGCGGTGCTCCAGTCGGCTACAATCACGCGCTTGCCGCTGGCAACATGGACCCAGGCAGCACCAAGGCCGCAGCCAGGATCAAGGCTGTGGAAGTGCGCCCCAATGACAAGGGAGGCGTGAGCCTGTGGGGCTTGTTCTCGTGGACTGCCGAGGGTGCAGAGCGAGTCAACGCGAAAGAGTTCGCCGGGATCTCTGCTGAGCTTATCCCGCCCGCTGCTGCTACCAGCAAGCAAACCGGGCAACCGCTGGGAGGCTGGACGGTGGTGGGAGCCACGCTCACCAATCAACCATTCGTGCCAAGCATGGCGCGCCCTACCATTTTTTCTGATTGCGCTATGCAAGCGATCGATCCGTCTGTTACGCTCGCGCCTACGGACTCAACCCCGAGCCGGATCCACCTCTCCGAGATGGTGCCCGCTCCCCAGGAGATCAACCCGATGACCGATATTCTCGTCAAGCTGGCAGAGGCCACAGGGCTGCCCACAGAGGCACCCGAGCTTCTCGCTGAGGTGCGGCGACTCCAGACCGAAGCCGATAAGGTGACGGTGCTCACGGAGACGCTGGAGACGGCTACAAAAGAGGTCGAGGGCCTGCGCGACCGGAACACGCTGCTCGAAGAGCGCGAGAAGGTCCGCGCCCTGGACAGTGCCTGCACCATCGGCCGGATCGCTCCTGCCGAGCGTGAGGACTACTGGCAGGTATGCCAGACGCTGGGTGAGGAGAAGGCTAACCGCATCTTTGCAGAGGGCCGCTTGCCGGTCGGTCGCGAGACTGCCGAAGCCGACGCACCTGCCACGGGCACCCCGCTCGGAGCGATCGAGGCCGAGGTGGAAGCCCTGGCAGAGAAGATCCACAAGGACACCAACCTCACCGAAGCCGCCGCCTATTCTCAGGCGATGTCTACGGTCCTCGCTGACCCCACCAAGCTCGCGGCCTACGAAGCCGAGAGCATCGACCAGTAGGAGCGCGCGATGTCAACTCCAAGCAACCCGACCCTCATCATCACGCGGCAGACCAACGCCGACCTCTCGTCTTCGGAATGGCTGCTTGTCAAGCCCAACGGTGACGACGATCTCGACCTCGCAGGCGCGGGAGACCTCGCCATCGGCGCGCTGACGAACGACGTCGCGGACGGCAGCGGCACCCAGACGGTATATGTACCGGTGCAAGTCGGCGGGATGATCAAGGTGGCCTGCGGCGGCACATGCACCGCGGGCGCTCTGGCTGCGTCTGACTCGGCCGGAAAGGCTGTGAACGCTGGGGATGGTGACTACGCCTTTGGCGTCGCCCTCGAAACTCACGCTAGCGGCGATGTCGGCTCGTTCCTGTGGGCTCCCTCTTACCTCGAAACCACCTAGCCATAGCGGCGCAAGGAGAATAGACCCATGGTCAACATTCAAGGCCTCGTCAATGACCGGATGCTCACCAACTACACCCGGTTGCTGGGCCCGTCGCTCGGCAGCTTCATCGCTGACGGGATCTTCCCAAGCGTGGACGTGGCAACGAAGGGCGGCAAGTTTTACGACATCGCGGGCGGCTTCGCGTCGCAGTCTCCGGGCCACGATCTGATCATCGCTGACGGGCAAGACGCGCCGCTTCAGATCAGCACCTCGATCAGCAAGGTGACCGGCTGGGATGTCAACGTGAACGGCCTGGGCGTGAAGATAAACAAGAGCAGCGCAGAGTATGCCCAAGGCAACGGGCTCGACCTCCGCAAAGCCAACGCCGCAGTGCTGGCGCGCGAGTGTCTGATTCACCGTGAGCGCACTGCTGCCGCGCTGGCCTTCAGCACGTCGGTATTCTCGGGCTACACTGCCGCACTCTCTGGCTCTGACCAGTGGGACAACGCAGCGAGCGACCCGATCAGCAAGGCGCAAGACGCGCGCGACACGATCATCACCAACAGCGGCGAGGCTCCCAACACCGCCATCATGGGCTATGAGGTCTACAAAAACCTGAGATCTCACCCGCTCATCCTCGAATGGTCTAGCCGCACCGCCAACACGGTCGGCATCCTCACCAACGACGACCTCGCGCGAGCCCTGGACGTTGACACCATTTGGGTGGGCAAGGCTGTGGGCAACACCGCAGTCGAGGGCCAGACGGAAACCAACGCCTTCATCTGGGGCAAGTTCTGCCTGTTCGCCCACATCAAGAGCAGCCCGGCAGCCATGACTCCACAGAGTTGCTTGCAGCGCTTCCGCTTCGCAGGCAGCACAGACGGAGCCGTGCGGCGCTGGGAGCCTACGCCGTATGTCGAGCAAATCGACATGCTGTGGAACGATCAGATGTCTGCTCCCACCGTCAAGCTGGGCTACCTGTACTCCACCGTCGTTTCGTAGGGGGCTGACATGGCCGAGACTCTTCTATTCCAAGGCGTTGCGGTCAACCCCGCCAACGGCCTGCGCGTGCGCCTCGGGCACAACGTCGAGACGATGTCTGGGACCAAGACCCTGCTGCCGCAGGACGCGCAGTTCCAACTACTCGATCCCAACGGCGGCAACAATCTCGACCTCCCCGCTGTAGGGGCAAGTCAGGGCTTGTTCTACGTCGTCAAGAACACCACTGGAGCCTCAGAGAACATTGTGGTCAGAGATGCCGATGGGGCTACGAAGGAAACCATTGGAACCGGCAAGTGGGGCGTATTCATGTGCGACGGCGTCATCTGGCACTCGATGGGCCTCCTCAGTTTCGCTTAACCTGAACAAGTAGGAGCGCCCCTATGAGTTACGAAGTCGCAGAGGGTCAGGAATTGATCCACAGCGGACGACGCTACAAGGCCGGGGCACTCGCCCCGGCTGGCTGCGACGCCGACTCACTGTGCGCAGTGGGTGTGCTGGTTGAGGTGGTCAAGGCCAAGCCTGCCGCACGTCCAGAGCCCGAGGCCGTGCGAGTCAGCGCGCGCGGTGGATTCAACCCCGCAGATCCTGCCACGATCAAGCATGTGACCATCAAGGCAATGCCTGCGGCCCTGGCTGGCGTGGACGACGTGAGCGCACTCAAGGCGATGCACAGTGCAGAGGCCCGCAAGGGTGCCCTGGATGCAATCGAGGAGCGCATCGGCGAACTGGAGGCGGGCGCGTGAAGCTCAAGGCCCTCTGCAAACTGTCCCATGGTGGTGCCTCCCTGGCTCCTGGCGACGTTTTCGACGAGCCCAGCGAGCGCAGCGCCGCCAAGCTGGTCGCGCGCCGTTGTGCGGCACCTGTGGCCGCTGAGAAGAAGGCCGCGAAGAAGAAGGCCAAGGCCGCAGAAGAGTAGGGGATCGCTGTGGCCTACAATGCAGACCTTGCCACGGCCACCTCAATGGCTCCCCAGCTTGGCACCCTGACCAGCAGCAGCACACCTACCAGCACGCAAGCAACCGTGATCTGGACCGGCGCTTATGACCGGGTCCGCGCGGCTCTCTTGGCGAACGGTATCAGCAGCAGCATCACCGCATCCACAGTGGCCGACGCCTGGGCGCAGCGCTGTGAGATGATGATCACGTCGGGCGAGGTGCTGCTGGCCAAGGGCAGCATCGGAGTCAACGCAGAAAGCACCGCGCCTGCGCTCCTCGCCTTGGCTGACTCGATGATCGAGAGCCTGCCGACGATCCGCATCATGCTGCTGGACAACGGCGCGACCGCAGACAAGGGCAGCACCGACTCCCGCATCGGCAGCCACTGGACGCGAGCCAAGGATCCCGACTGGGACCCAGCGCCCGGCGGCGACGATGTGCCCTATGCGGCCGTTCCCGTCTGGCCGGATAACTCGGATCTCTGATGGCGCTCACCTCTCGCCGCGGCTCGGGTCTGGGCAACCTGTCCTCGCTGATGTCCCAGGCTCGGCGCACGGGTGGCGCGCGTGGTGGCTCGATCACCATGACCATGGAGCCGAGCGGGCAGGCGATCAGGATGGGCTTTGAGAAGTGGGCCGATCTGATCGACGACTTCGGCCCGGTCTTCGATGATGTCGTCCGCATCTTCCGCAAGCACGAGCATGATCACTTCCGCACGCAGGGCAAGCAGACCGGAGCCAGATGGCCCGGCCTCTCGCCCAAGTATGCAGCGTGGAAGCAGAAGAACTTCCCGGGTCGTCCGATCCTTGTGGCAACCGGGGCACTCCGAGGGTCGCTTGTAAAGGGCGGCTCGGGATCTATCGGTGGGCGCAGGGGCAAGCGTGGGCCGGGCACCCTTGAGGTGGGCATCGATCCCGGCAGCGAGATCGGCGCATACGCTGAGGCGCATCAGAACGCGACCGGCCCGGCCTACCGCAAGCAGCGCAAGCCGCGCCCGCCTGTGCGCTTCGATCCCAGCGTCCACGACACCGACCTCAAGCGGGTCGGCAAGGGCGGCGCGGTCCCGCTGGGCACAGCCATAGCCCAACTGTTCCAGGTCTACATCGTCAAGGCCCGCAAGCGTGGCGGCATTGATGGGATCTTCATTGACAATTACGACTTCGCCAAGATGCGGCGCGGCGTGATGCGGCTGAAGACAAGGTGATGCCGTGGCGACCTTCACCGAGCGCGCGATCGATGCCCTCAACAGCTACCTCACAGACGGCTCCACCGGGCTCAACGCCGAGACTCTGCCAGCCCTCCGCACTGCGCTGGGCATCACCACAGCGAACCTCCCAGACGTTGCCACCGTCGAGCAGTGGTACCACCGCGCCGCCCAGGCTAACGCCTTCCCCTACCTATCCATCACCGTGGACAGCACCAGCGGCGAGGTCGAGGCGAACTCCCGGTTCTACGATGTCCGCTTGCAGTTGGCACTCGTTGTGCTGGATGCCAACATCGACGGAAACGAGGTTGACGTTGTGACCGCTCTCTGGCGTTATGGCGACGCGATCAAGACCATCATGCAGAGGCGAACCGGGGCCGGATCTCAAGGCTGGACCTTGGGGCAAAGCAGCGGCGTGATCCGTGCTACGGTTGACGCGCAAACGCCGGGAGCGGATCCCGGCTTAG
Source organism: Candidatus Pacearchaeota archaeon (assembly GCA_002690445.1). The sequence continues at coordinate 9,224 of NZER01000499.1, read as the reverse complement.
CCGTTCCCAACGTGGCCCTGCTGACCGACCTGACAATCCGCACAAGTGAATCCTATTAGGAGAGCGAGAAGATGACCGGACCAAAAGTAGACATCGGGCGCGACCTCGTCGTATTTGCGGCGGCGCAGTCCTCTTTTGAGATCGCAGACGCGGCGGGCGAGAGCTACCCGGAGGCCGCAGACGCGATCCGCGCAATCGGCGGCAGCGCGGGCGGCACCATCACCTACACCCCGCGAGAGGACCACTTCGGGACCGCCACGGCAGTTCCCGGCATAGCTCAGAAGCGCACAGCCGAGGGCAGCATTGACGGCTATGTGATGCCGTCAGGCACGCGAACGACAGCGCCAGACATTGACGAGACGTTGACGACCAGCGGCTGGACGAAGGTCGATCGCAGCGGGACTACCACCACTTGCGGAGGATCCAGCACTACCGTTCTTCTTGACGTTGGGTCAACTTCTGGCTTCCAGGTTGGCGACGCCGTGATCGTGGAGACTACTGCCACTTCGGAACTGTACGAGATGCGTCGGATCGTTAGCATCAACGCACCCAGCGACCAACTTTTTGTCGAGCCCCCCTTGAGCTTTTCGCCACCCGTCAATGCCAACGTTAAGGGAGCCATTGCCTACAAGCCCTCAGACACCCGCGACACGGACGAGGACAGCCTGTGTTTGTGGATGCTGAACAATAACAGCGCGGACAGGCTCGGTGGCTGGACTCCTGGCAGCACCTCGATCACGATGGGCGGCGAGGACGCTGCCAAGGTGTCCATCTCTGGCACCGCCCGACGACACGATCGGCTCTTCCAGACTGAGGTCGCCACGCAGCTTGAGACGGGCGTGACATCGCTGATCGTCAACGACGGGCTGGCCTCAGCGGGCGATCTGGTGAACACCTATTGGACCCTTGACGACGGTGCCACCACCGCAGAGACGGTCAAGGTGACGGCGATCTCTGGCACCACATGGACGGTCACGCGAGGCCAGTTGGGAACGTCCGACCCCGGCACAGCCTGGGCGGTGGGCTCTACGGTCACGCCGTATCGACCGACCGGCACCTATGCGGGCGACCCCGTCCCGGCGACCAGCGGATCGATCATGTTCTCCACCTACGGCGGCACCACCGGGGTCGAGTTGCAGGTGAACAACACAACCCTCGATTGCGGCTTCGGTCTTGCCTACCGCGAGGACATCATGGGCGACACCTACAAGGTTGGCGGCTATGTGATGAGCCCGCGCGAGGTGACTGCCACGCTCAGCGGCTGGACGCTCTACGAGTCCAATATGAAGGCGGCGATGCAGGCGTTCCAAACCACCGACATCGCCGGGGCTTCATCCCAGCAGATCACCGTCGCGGTGGTGTGCGGGCAGACCGAGGGCAGCATGTTCGGATGGTGTGCGCCTCGCATGAGAACCGAAGACATGAGCCTGGATCGTGGCTCGGAGGAGGTCACGCTCGATCTCTCTGGGCGATGCGAAGGCACCAGCAGCGGAGCGGACGAGATCCTCTTGATGTTCGGATAGCAAACAACCCACAACCACGGAGTGCCATCGTGGAACTTGCAGCCTGGAAAAGAAGAAGACTGATCCCCTCGTGGGGAGGAAACCGAGAAGAGCCCGAGCCATGCACGATCCTCTACCATCCTCCGAGCGTCGGCTGGATGTCGAGGTGGCGAGAGCTTGTGCTGGAAGCTCCCACGCTGGACCCAAAGAAGTTGGTCGAGCGATCCACAGACGCAGACTTCGCGGGCTCGGTCAAGGCGTGGGACGCTCAACTCAGCGACTTTCGAGGCAGCCTGCTGGACGATCTGATCGTGGCAGTCGAGGGCCTGACCCTGGACGGCAAGGCCATCGATCTGGCGCAGGCGGTCGAGTTCATCAAGGACAACGAGGGACTCCGAGAGGAGGTCTTCAATGCGATCATCGGTGCGGGCACGCTGGCGAGCGCCGAGGAAAAAGACTGAGGGCGGCGCTTCAGTACACCGCCCACAACGCACCAACCCAAGAGCAGATCGATCTCTGGGGCGACGACTGGACCGGCTGCAAGCTCTGGGGATCATGTGGCGGCACGAGGTGCAATGGGGAGGGCAAGCCATGGCGCAGCCCGGCGCGGATGCCCAGCGCTAAGCGTAGGCCCGCTGGCGTCCACGCAGAGGACCGCAAGCTGGACCGCTGCCCCATGACGTCCATCACCCCAGCAGAGTGGCGCACAGTGTCTGTCTGGAGCGCGTGGCGCAGGCTCGGCGGGATGCCTGGGCCCGGCTCAGTCCAAGATCAAGAGGCCAAGTTGGTGGAGTCATTGGGCGTGCTGGACTTTGAGCAGGACTTGATCCAGGCGTATGCCGCAGAAGTGTCGGAACGGAGGCAGAGCAATGGCTGACGGCTTGACAATGAAGCTCAAGATCAGGGGCGCGAACAAGGTACAGCGCGAACTCAAGCAGACCGGCAGGGCTGCGGGGTCCATGGGCAAGGGGATGTCCGGGGCGGCGGGAGCAACTGGACGCCTTGGCTCGATGATGGCGGCAGGCGGGCCGCTCGCTATCGGCGCGGGCATAGCCGTCGCTGGCTTCGGCGCGGTCGTGGTAGCGGCTGGGGCCCTGGCGAGAGCCTATGCCAAGGCCATCTCGGAGACGGTCGAGCTTGCCACGCAACTGGACGAACTAGGGAAGAAGGCCCGATCGATCGGCGCAGATCCAGAGCAATTTCAGGCACTCATCGGCGCGTTTGAGTTGGCAGGGGTCGAGAGCGGCAAGGTCATGAAGTCCATGCAGAAGCTCAACCAGACCATGGGCGAGGCGATGAAGAAGAACCCCGCCAAGACCTACACGGACGCCTTCGACGCCCTGAAGGTAAGCGCCGCAGAGTTGGCGCGGCTGCCGCTCAAGGAGCGGATGCTGAGGATCTCCGAGGGCATGGCGGGGCTTGCCACGCACGCCGAGCGCGCCCAGGTTGCGGCGCTGCTTCTAGGCCGCTCGGGCAGGGACATGCTGGTCGGCTTTGAAGGCGGCAGGGAGGGCCTGCAAGGGGCCATCGAGGACATCGAGCGCTTCGGAGTCGCCACCAACAAAGCCGTGAGGGACTCTGAGGACTTCAAGGACGCACAGCTTCGAGCGGCCAAGGTTCTGTTTGGGCTCAAGGCGCAGGTGCTTGAGCCGATGATCCCGGTGCTGAGTGGTATCACCAACGGCTTCGCGAACATCGTGCTCGCGATGCCCAACGAGGACAAGGTGAGGATGGCCCGGGACCTTGCCAGCGTGACCGGAGAGTTAGCGATCCAGACCATGATCTGGGCCCAGACGCTACACCAGACAGCGATCCTCATGAAGCCCATCGTCAAGCTCACGGGCGCGCTGGTTATGCTCAACTCATCCTTTGGCATGGCTGCTATCCCCGCCGCGAAGCTAGCAACCGACGCCATGCGCGACTTGCCGGGCATCACCGATCGCATCTGGGATGCCCATCAGGGCTGGAATGAACGCATCGAGATCATGAGGAAGGCGATCGAGAAGCAGCAGATGATCTCCGACATCCCAGAGTCACTGCTTCGCCCGACCCCGGGTGCTGCGCCTGCAGGGACCCCGGCGGCAGGCGTCCCTGCTGTGCTGAAGGCGGCCCAGCAAGCCGGTGCCGGGGCGATGCTGTGGGGCGATGCGGCTGGCCTTGAGGCCGAGGCGGCAGAGGCCGAGAACGAACTACTGAGGATCGGTTTCGCGTGGCTGGCGCACGTCGAGAAGATCGACGCTATCGGGATGACCGCGCAGGCTTCGGCCTTTGCAAGGATCGACGCAGAGCAGCAGCGCCGCAAGGAGTCCCTGGAAGCCATGCACGTGGCGGCATACAACGCAATAGAGGCAGCAGCCGCCACCGACGCAGAAGCCGACGCGCGGCTGCTGGTGTTGAAGCGGGACTATGAGGACGCGCTCACAGCCATAGTGCGGGACGGAGAGGATCAGCGCGCAGCCATCCGCGACGAGGCGCGGGAGCAGGAGCGCGTCAATGCTGAGTCAGAGATGCTCCAGACGATGCAGACCGCAGTCAAGATAATCGAGACAGCATCGGGCTTCGCGACCATGATCGGGGCAGTCACTGCGAAGTCTTTTGGGGAGAACTCGAAGGAGGCCAAGGACGCAGCCATCGCCGCGTTCGTCGTCGCTCAGGCCGCTGCCGTCGCTCAAGCCACCCTCTCCACCGCTCAAAGCGTCTCGGCAGCCCTTGCTGCCGGGCCACCCTTTCCCAACGTCCCGATGGGCGTGCTCGCGGGCGTGCTGGGAGGCGTGCAGATCGCCACCATCCTGGGCACTGCGATCGCCGGAGTGGCTGATGCTGGACTTCCTCCCGGCGCGCTGCGTGCGGCTGGGCTCAACAATCACACCGCGCTCGCAGTCAGGAACGATGAGATGGTGCTTGACCCGGTGGGCACTAGAGCGATCAGCCGGATGCTGGAGCGTGGCGGCGGCGGCGAGCCGGTGGTGGTCAACACTGTGTTGGAGATCGACGGCAACGTGCTCGGCCAGACCGTGGACTCACACCTGATCCGCTCGTCTGAGCGAGGCATGCCCTACGCTGAGCGCACCAGATACGGAGGCCGATAGTGGGACTGACCGCTTTCTTCATGGATGACAAGCTGAGCCTTGGAACCACGACCGTGACGGTGGGGCCTTCGGGAGACACGCCCGGAGCGCCGGTAGCCAGTGCCCTGGATGACCGCCCGAGGGTGGTCTGGCAGACCCCGCTCGACGGCTACTTCTCGGTGGATCCTGGGGTCTACATAGACATCACCGAGGGCGGCGGATCAGAGTTGCAGATCGAGCTTCCGCATATGGCGGGCAGGGGCTCCGCTATCGCCGCCCGACTACAGGACTCACTCAACAACAGCAGCCTCACCGCACTGACTTACACGGCGATCTACAATCACAGCACCGCACGCTTTGAAATATCAGCGAGCGGCACCTTCTCGATCTTGTGGGCATCCGGCACGCACTCAGGCACCACCGAGATCCGGCCCTGGCTGGGCTTCTCGAAGGACGCAGACGACTCGGGCGGGGCCTACTATCAAGCAGACGAGCGCCGCTATGGAACCGATCACTGGGCGGTCTTCGACCTGGGATCGGCTACCTCGATCACGCTCGGGGCCTGCATCCTCGCGGGCGGCGATGACGTGCAGTGGAACGATGCAGAGTTGAGCGTGGTTAAGCTCTTCGCCAACGCCTCAAACCTGAGCATGACGGATCGCAGCAAGTGGGTGGACTCAGCGAGCAAGGAGTTGTCCTTCTCCAGCCGCCCGACCGAGGACCAGAACAAGATCCAGATCGCCTTTGACTCCGGCGGGGCTGCCATGGGGTATCGCTATTGGGCCTTCTCGTGGCGTTACTTCGACTCCGATCCATTCCATGCGGTGGGCATCGTCAAGGCCCTGGACGAGTACGGCAGCAGCACCCGGCAGATCACAGAGTTGAAGGGTCACGGACTCGTTGACACCTCGATCCCGCTGGGCGTGAAGAGCTACTACCCGACCGAGAACCTGATGACGTGGCGCGCACCGCTCAACTTCAATAACTGGGAGGCAGACGACTATCGCGACGTGGTGACGGCGGTGGTGCGCGAGGGCCGCAGCCATGGCCTGATCTGGGCTCTGCGCTGGAACCTGATAGCAGACGGCACCTATGACGCTGAGGACGAGGCAGACAAGGGCTTCCTGCTGTGGGCTGCCTTGCATCGGTACAGCCAAGACGACTACGGCGGCGCGGCCTCTGACTACATCTCCGGCGAGATCACGCTGGAGCAGGTCCGCTAGATGTCGCTTGCTATTGACTGGACCGAGTCACACCTGCGGCTTGCCTACCTGATCGAGGGAGTCTATCGGGACTTGGACGGCAACCGGCATCTCGTGCGCTGGTGCGGCCCGAAGACTCGCACGGGATCGGGCCTGTCTGCACGTAGCAGCAGCGCGTCGGGCGGCTTCCAGCGGGCCTTTGAGCCGGGCTTCCAGCAGTACGAGGCGCGCCTCTCTCGCTGCGTCTTTGACAAGACGCTGGGCACACTCAAGCAGAATATACAGGCGCTCTCTGAGATCACCTTCTCGGTTGACCTGGGCGATGACGACCTGGGCGACGGCTTCGATCCGCTCTCGCTGCGCGACATGGCGGTCTCTGGTCGGTGGCGCGGCCAGCCGGTGCGCTTCATTGTTGCAGACCTCGACAACCTCGACCGCTTCGAGGTCATGGCGGCGGGCACCTGGGACCGCAACCCCACCAACATCACCGCGCACACCTTCAAGATGACCATTGACGTGGGCGACAGCTTCCCGCCGACGCTCACTTGGCCCATGTGGCAAGTGCCCCACGAGGTCCCTGCCAACTGGCTGGTGACTGCGCTGCTGGGAACGTGGCACGCGGGCGAGACTCCAGCCGTGATCACAGCCAGCCGCCGCGCTCCGCTGGCCTATGAGCTAAACGAGAGCCAGCGCGGCAAGTGGGTGGGGCAGGTGTTCGGCGGCGCGCCCGGCAATCTGGAGGTCTGGCGCGAGCTAGCGCACTATGGAGAGGACGCACGCGCCGGTACCGGGCTCGGATACGACTATCACTACTGCCTCGTGTCGCCCGAGTTCGATCAGTTCGTCTTCGATGTGGTTTACGAGGCAAACGATGGCGCGCTGCATCGCGTCACCGACGAGACAACCCCTTGGCTCTTCGTCTGGAACAACACCAACCCGCGCTTTGGCCCCATCGGAACGGTGTGTAAGTTCGCCACAGATCACGCGATGGATGGCGTGGCTGGTCGCATCTTCGGCAAGGTGGGCGGCGGTCCTCTGTTCGTCTCGCACGGCCCCAACTACACCGGCACGATCAGCTTCAGTGACTACAATGGCACGCTACTCGGCCAGACCCTGACATCGGCAGAAGCCGCGCCCATTGTCTACGGAACCGACCTATACGGGCAGCCGCACCTGATCTTCAAGTGGATCATTGACGAGGTGCTTGGGGTACCGGGCAGACTGCACCCGGACGCCATGAACGATCTGCTGCTCTTCGGTGCGAGCCTGCCGCTCAATAGCTGGAACAGGGCCTGCGCTATCCCCACCGACATCGTGGATGAGCCCGTCTCTGTGAGTGCCGTGATCCAGGGACTGATGCAGACGACCCCCGCCGATCTGATCTTCAAGCGGGACGCCTCCGCGCTGGAGTTCGATCGCAAGTATTACGCCGTGCCGCGCCCGCGCCCTGGCGATCTGCCCATCGCTACATTCTCAGAGGCTGATCTGAGCGACACGGTGCCCGCGATCGGGGTCAAGCAACTGGCCGATCCCGACGGGGTCTACTCCAACGCCACCACCATCACGACTGCCAACTTCTACGCAGAGCCCGACACCTCAGCGGGCGTGATGGAGGTGACAGATCAGCGCATCCTTGAACTGTCCGACCTGAGCGAGCAGGACGATGAGCGGGTGGGGCAGGTCATCGAGGGCGAGATCAACTTTCGGCATTGGAACTGGGCAGCGGGTCAGGGCTTTGAGACAACTGCCGGGCTCTTGGAGACTGAGCGATCAAGACCTCAGCCGGTGCTTGAAGCGGTGCACGGATACCCGAGCTTCCGATATGAGCTAGGCGACCTGATCGCCTACGAGATCGCAGGGGTCTACCATGGGCCCGGCCAGATCCGAGGATTGCGGCTAGACCTAGACAAGCAGACGGTTACAATGCGAACCTATCATCAGCCCTCGCTGCCACGAGCAGTCAGCATAGAGGGCGACGTGTCGAGGAAGAGCAAGGGCGAGCAGGAAGCGAAGGGCGAGAAGCCCTCACATGATCGGATCCAGTTCGCGAGAGCGATCCCAGATTAGGAGACAGAGATGCCGGGCGGGATTAGTTACATAGGCGACCTGACCGTGGTCGAGAGTGGCGGGGAGATCACCAGCCAGAGCATTGGTGACAAAGCTCTGCTCACGACCGCAGCGGATGCCACGAGCATCGAGGTGAGCAGCAGCACCGGCAAGCTCGGGATCGTCTCGGCTGGATCGTCGCTCTCCAATGGAGTGCAGCGGGCGCAGATGAGCAAGTATGCAGGCTACTGGCTGCGGGACTCTATCGACACAGCGAGCGGCAACGCTGGGGCCTTCTCTCTGGAGAACACCTACGGCACCACCTTGTTCATCACCGACGTGCTGATCGAGATAGACACCGGCAGCAGCGAAGACACCATCACCATTGACGTGGGCTTTGGCTCGGCTGATGATGCCAGCTACGCCAACCTGATCGACGGGCTCAACCTCAAGGTCGCGGGCGCGTTCTCCAACATCACCGACCCGGGATCCACCGGAGGGATCGGCCTGTGGGCTAACGGTGAGTTTATCAACGGCACCAACTCGACCACAGCTAACAGCCTCGTTGGCTTCTACGCGATCCACGTGGTAGACATCACGGCTTGACCTAACAAACCTGCGCCGCCCTGCGAGCAGCGGCGCACTGCCTGGAGACTCGAATGGCACAGACGATCCCCATCTATATCAACGTAGACACGATCACCTCCGGCTCCCTCTCGGATGGGACCGAGACCGGAGAGGAGCCCATCGAGGTCAACGCGGGAGAGATCACCGCAGGCTTGCTGTGGGGAGTGCATGGCGAGTTGTCATCAACGGGCGGGCAGGCAATCGTCAGAGCCTGGAACGACGACAGCAGCAGCCGTGAACTGTACTCGGTGACGCTTGACTTCTCGGGCGGCGTCACCCAGGCCAGCGATCTGATGAGCGCAGCGGTGCCCTTTTTTGAGGCGGCATACTTCACCGCCGAGGGTGACTCGACCAGCGCAGGCAAGACCATCGATCTGACCTTCTACGTCCAAGCCCTGCGGTACTAGGTGCCCGCCTTTCGCAACAGCCCGCGCCGCTCGACGGCTCAGGGCACGCACTCGCTGCGCGATGCGCCGCGCCTGGGCTTCGATCCGCGCCACCTCAGTGCGATGCTGGTCGTCTGGGCACGCTCGGATCTCGCCACTGAGATGAACGGATCCACCGTGAGCGGCTGGGACGACATGAGCGGCAACGGAAACGACCTCGCTCAGGGTACCGCAGCAGACCAGCCCACGCTCGCGGGCGGCGGATTGGGCGGTCGTCCTGAGCTTACCTTTGACGGCTCGTCTGATGTGCTGACCGGGCCCAGCCTCTTCGGCATGCTGAGCGCAAATGACGAGTGGACGATCGCCCTGATCGTGCGTGACTGGACTTGGGGC
>NZER01000498.1 GCA_002690445.1 Candidatus Pacearchaeota archaeon | reverse complement strand
TACATTACAGAATTTTCTGTAAGGTGATGTGGAGAACGGCGGTGACCCGGGTTCAAATCCCGGCGGGAGCATAAAATGGGATTTTATAAATCCCATATTCTTCGGGATTTGAACATCAAATCCTGAGCATCTTTGCTCGAATTTTTGCAATTAAAATTATCTGAAAAATTCTAGAGTGAAGTGCGAACAGGCAGGAGCATCCAGGTCATCGTAGATGACCTTTCTGGATTTGAACCCGGGTTCCCGGGGCAAATCACAAAAAATTCGCTTCGAGGAAAACTAAAATCAAAACAATTTTCCGAGATGCAAATTTTTTGCAGGCAGGAGCATCAATGCTATCGCAGATAGCATATATTCCGGGATTTGTTTAAATCACGAGCATTTAACCCAAAAGTTTATATATCAATTGATATATGGTATATCATGAAAACAGAAACAATAAATCCAATAGCAAGAAGCCCAACTTTAGAAACTGTTTCAATGGTAGAAAGAAACATTGAGGAACATAGTGGGGAGTTTAATAAAACAGAATTATGGAAAAAATTGCCAAGAAAAGTAATGTGGCAAACATATTCAGTTATCTTGGATTATTTACAGAGTATAAACAAGATAGCAATAAGTAATAAAGGAATTTTAGTTTATATCTGGAGTCCTGAATCTGCTAAAAAATTCATGAATAAAAAGAGATACTAAGATGAGATTTTTAAAACCTTCTGAAGTAGTTTTTGCAGAAGACAAAACTGAAAAAGAATTTGATAAACTAAAGGACAACGATGAAATCAAAAGGTATATTAAAAGAGCAATAACAGATATAAAACAAAATGCTTTTTGTGGAATTCCCATTCCAAAAAAACTTTTTCCAAAGGAATATACACAAAAGTATCAGGTAAACAACCTTTGGAAATATGATCTACCCGACGGATGGAGATTGATTTACACTATCAAAACTCCGAATAAAGTTCAAATCTTAGCTGTGATTCTTGAATGGTTTAATCACAAAGATTATGAAAGAAGATTTCGTTACTAAAATGAAAATTATAAAAAAGTATTATGATAAACAAGGGAAATTAAGAATTCTCAAGGATAAGAATAATCAAATAAATTCCATCATAAGATTTAAAGTATTAAGAAATGGAAAAGAATTTCCATGTTGTGACTTTGAAGGGAGATGTACAAATATAGCTTATGCAGAAGTTTATCCATGTGTAATGAAAAAAGGTAAAAAGAAAGGTTGGAGTTATTTATGCAGGAAACATTATTTTGAAGAACAAAAAAGATTAAAATGGAAGCTTCCAGCGTGTTTAAAAGTTGAATGGTGAACTTAGTCTAGGATTAAAATTCCAATACAGATTTGATAACTCCAATCTTACTTGAAGTGAAAACAACATTTAAAAAGTATGTTTTATAATAGAGATTATGAAAACAATAGGAATTATTGCCGGAACAATTATACTAATTGCTATCTTAATTGGGGCTTTCATTTATCTTCAAGAACCTCCTGAGATAAATCAAGAAGAAGGCATCAGAGAACCTCAGATAAAGGATTGGATAATTAATATGGATTATCAAATATCTGATGGGAGTGTTTCCACAATGGTTGCCTTACCAGTAGAATGTTATAAAGGTGGCGTGAGGAATAACAATAACATAGATAGAGAATATATTTCAAATTCTGCAGATTATATAGTTAATGTTAAAGTTGATAATATAGAAATCAAGGAAGGTGAAAGAACTTTTATTTTTGAATTTATAAATTTTGAAAAGGAGGAATTGGATTATGTTCCGCAAACAATTAAGATTACTAATGCATATAATCCCGGAATAGAAGATGACAGCCCATTTCAGAAATTTGAAGAAGACAAATATTATAAATTATTTTTAGAAGAGAGTGATGGAGAAATAGATTTTATCTGTCACATGGAAGGAATTGAAGAAATTTATCCTTACTAAATTCTTATCAAGTAGTTTAATAAAATATATAACCCAGAAGATAAAACATTAAAAACCCCCAATCCTTATTTCCAAGATGTCGCTTAAAGACATGCAAAAAGATGTTGATGAATGGGTTAAGCAATTTAAAATTCCATACTGGCCGCCATTATCTATACTAGCAAGAATTACCGAAGAAGTCGGGGAGCTTGCAACAGAATTAAATGACAGATACGGGGGAAGAGTAAAAAAACCCACAGACGACACCAAAGACATCGGCGATGAAATTGCAGACATTATTTTCGCCCTAGTCTGCCTCTCTAATTCTCATAACCTTGACTTAGATGAAGCATGGAAAAAAACAATAGACAAGTGTTACAAAAGAGACAACGACCGATATGAAAAAGAAGAAAACCAAAATCCCCACCCCCCAGCATAAAACCCAGCTCAAATTTAAAAATCAATCCTCAACAACCATAACAGCCACATTATTCCTAAAATCAATTTCCTGTGAATTATCAACCAACGAAACATTAAAAGTAATCTGTTCATCAAATCTCGACGGAAGTTTCAGATTCTGCACCATTAATGTCCGTGCAGTATAAATTGGCAGATCCTCAAGTGAAAATTCCTGCATCTCATCACTCTCAGTAGAAACCATCAAAACCACCTCCCCTGCATCTACCATCCCCCGATTCCGCACCGTCACTTCGAAATCCAAATAATACCTCTTCTTAGTTGCATTCACATTATCAATATAAATATCAGGCAAAGCATTAATCTCATACAACGAAGTCATCGTGTCCACCATATCCGGAGTAATCCTCTGCTCGCAGTTCGAGACCTTATGCATAATACTCTTGATATTATTAATATGATTAAAACCAAAAACATGCATCAGCTCATGAAGCTCAATAACAGGGTAATCACAGCTAGATTCTTTATAAAGTGTGATCTTCCCCTCTAGAATCACATCAAACAAAGTCCCGTTCAAATACTGAGAAGGCCCGCCCTCCCCCGCAATAAACATATTATTATCTGTCTCCACATAACTCCGCGAACACCCAACCAAAATATCTGCATCAGTTTTTTGCGCCTCATAAAAAGAAATTATATTTATCTCATCGTGGAAAATCCCAAAAGCCGTCTTCATTTTTTGCTTTCTCTCTTCTGAACAATCAGATTCAATATAATAAGAAATTAAATTATGATTAAACCGCATATTTTCAGAAAAAACCGGAGTCGCCCCGTATTCAATTTCTATCCCATCATCTGTTGAATCTGCCCCAATCCACCCCAGCTCCACCGGAGCCCCCGGAACCTGCGAATAAAAAAACCCAATTGCAAAAGCTAGAAAAGCCAGCGTCAGAACCACAGCAATAATTGATTTCCACATATTCACCTCCCCCTAACCTACTCAACAGGCTTTTTATTCTTTTCTTTATCTCACTTTAAAGGATCATGTTCATTTATACAAAAACTTTTATACCACTCACACCTAATACAAACATGAAGATTACCTCACCTGCATTCCAGCAAAATGAAAAAATCCCATCAAAATACACGTGTGACGGACCTAATTTTTCACCACCCCTGACAATCTCCAACATACCAAGTCAAGCTAAAACAATTGCTTTAATTGTAGACGACCCAGACGCCCCTACTAAAACTTGGGTACACTGGGTAGTTTTTAACATTCCTGTTCCAAGTGAAGCAGTAGAAATCAGCGAAGCTGGCTCTCCCGGAATCAGCGGCGGAAACGACTTCGGAACAACAGGCTATGGAGGTCCGTGCCCCCCTTCAGGAACACACCACTACTTTTTCAAAGCATTTGCACTAGACACACAACTTGACCTGCAAGAAGGCGCAACAAAACAACAAGTCGAAAATGCAATGCAGAGCCATGTTTTAGACAACAGCGAATTAGTCGGTCTATATTCTAGAGGATGATTAAATAAATTTATAAATCAAAAACACCTAGCTAAAACATGAAAAGAGGAATCACATTAAGTTTGATCTTAGGAATCTTATCACTATTCTCACTCAGTCTTGTCCTAGCTGAACTGAACTGCTCAGACACAGATGATGGAGAAGATTATGAAGAAAAAGGATCACGAACTTTAAACTGCACAGATGCGTTAAATTGCGGAGTAAAAACAGATTACTGTACTGACAATATGACACTAATTGAATATTATTGCGAATCAGATAATTCAGGTGGAGCAGATGAAAAAAAATGCAGATACGGATGTTCAGCAGGTGCTTGCACAACAGTCTCCTGCAGCGAAGATTACCTCCATCTATGCTGGGACGAACTTCTCTGTGTCAAATTCAACGGACACTGGTATAATCACGGCTGTCATGAAGAAGCACAAGAAGGCGAAACAGGCAGCACTGGAGCAGGAAACAATGAAACTAGCAACAATGCAACTGAAAATAATCAAACAGGAAACCAAACAAATTCTAACCGCGGACTAGGCCAGACAATCAGGGGCAGAGTGCGAGCCGGTGTTTACACAAATGCACAAGGAAAGCAAATAAGAGTATCTGAATTAGCTCAAAATAGAATCAAATTAAAAGTAGGAGATATTGGTGCAGAAACAGAATTAGAAATAGAACAAGAAACAGATGCAAACAAGACAAAATTCAAAGTAAAATTAAAAAACAACAGGAGCATTGAAATCAAAATAATGCCCGACATAGCTTCAGCCACTGCCCTGCAAATATTAAGATTAAAAAATTGCAGCTCAGCAGATAGTTGCATAATTGAATTAAAAGACGTAGGCAAAAATAATCAATCTCAACTAGTTTACGAACTTCAAAGACAAAGACATTTTCGCTTTCTCGGATTATTTAGAAAAAGAGCCCAGGTCAGAGCACAAGTAGACGCAGAAACAGGCGCAGTTGTCGCTGTTCAAAAGCCATGGTGGGTTTTCCTAGCTAGTGAGCCTGAAGAATAAATTTGATTATCTTATCTCATCCTTGTCTGGACTTGTTCACTAAATACCCTAAATTCTTTAGTAAAATCTTCTTGGCAGATTCCCCCACACATCATCACCAATAATTATTTAAATAACAAATCATTATTTACTTTGTAATAACTGAGGGGGTAGGGAGCAATCTCTATACCCCTGTACTAACCTAATGGAAAGATTAATGATTTTTATTGATGGTGAAAATCTTTTCAAATGTGCTAAAGATGAAAACATTAAAATAGGTTTTCAAAGACTTATGCGTTTTTTAAGTAAGGACTTTAATCTTATTAGAGTTTATTATTATACTGGAATTCCTACTAAATCAACTTGGAATAAAAATCGTGAAACTAAAAGAGAATTTGAGGCAAGATTAAATAAACAAATAAATTTCTTGGATAAATTAGCATTAGACTATAATTTTCATATTGTGACAAGACCACTGGTTTTTGATAAAGGGCAAATAAAAGAAAAAGGAATTGATGTTAATATTGCTCCAGATATCATCTGGCATGGTTTGTCGAATAATCACGATGCATTTGTTTTAATCTCTAGGGATAGAGATTTAATAGAATGTTTAGAAAGAATGAAAGATAATGGAAAAAAAGTAATAATTGCCAATTTTGAAGGAAAAATTAGCAGGGAGATAAGAAAGATTGCCGATAAATACATTAATCTTTCTGAAAAGAAAGACGAGATTAGTTTAGAATAACAATTAAGTTAGCACTAAATTTGAAATAAAAATGTTATAATTTTACACACGCACATCATAAACAAAAACCTTATCATAAGGAATAAACCACGAAGTTGCCTCTTTCACACTTGCTCTTTCCATAATTTTCCGAAACAACCGAATAGAATTCCCGTGAGCAGAAATCGCTACACTCACATTATTTTTTTTCATAAATTTTTTCAAATCAAAAATAAAGTTTCTCACACGCTTCCCAACATTTACATAACTTTCTCCTTTTCTTTTTCCAGGCAAGCCAGGCAAAATATTGAAACCCCGATGCCACTTATCAAATCGTGCTTTCCCATATTTTTCAATCACAGATTTATGCGTCTTCCCTTCCAAACTTCCATACCCTCTCTCAATCATCCTGTCATCCTTAAACAACAGAACACACTCAGGGTGAAATTTCAAAACTGGCTTCAGCGTGTCCTTGCTCCGCGACAACCGCGTATAAAAAGCTGCTTGAAATTTTTTATTTTTCAACTTCTTCGCAATCACCCCCGCCTGCCTCCGCCCTAGCTTAGTCAGCTTTGAATCTTTAAAACCAGTAAAAATCCCATCCCGATTATAAGTTGTCTGCCCGTGCCTAAAAACATAAATCTTCAGCCCCTTTTTCATATCCACCTCCTAACTAACAGTATACGACCATATAAAAACATTTTTATAATCTGCTCACATTAATTAATCATGCTAAGCTTCCTAAATATCCTCATCCTCCTGATTTTCATCCTTATTGCCTTCCTAGTCCTGAGAGTAGAACATGGCGGAAGAAAAGTCAAAATCGTCGCCCTGATTTTAATCGGACTCTTGCTTTACTTCTCAATCGCAAACCTCTTCACTTCAGAAAAAGTCGACCTCACATCCCCGCGAGGAATCATAAAAGCAGTCTATATTTATTTCGGCTGGCTCGGACAAACAGCCTCAACACTCTGGGATATCGGAGCAGGCACATTTCGCACAGTCGGAAACGCAATTAATTTTAATGTCACTGAGAGTGATCCCGAGTAATATAATTCTTTCACTGATCTGTTTAGTTAAGTTGAACAAGTCTTACCGGCATTCTAAAGCATTTTACGATGAGGAATTAGATTGCGCATTAATAAAAATGTGTGCGAGAGCGAAAGCTGAAGGCGGAGCTCAAGCTGAGGGAGTTAATCTTGCCCCAAAGCCGCCTCTGAGGTTCGAACTCAGGACCTCGACATTTTCAGCATAATAATCAATACCAATGTCGCGCTCTAAACCAACTGAGCTAAGGCGGCGCAAAGCTCAATATCCCTCATCAATTAAATTTATAAACGCTTCTCAAATAACAAAAACATGGAACTGCAGGATATAAACAAAGAATATGAAAAACTTAAACAAACATATAAACTCCCCGAATTTCAACAGCTCGCCGAAGATTTCGACATAGAGAAAGTCACAGAAAAAGAATCATCCTTTTTACTAAGAGAAATCAGGAGAATGGTGTCTGAAAAACTTTCTGCTTACATGCACCTGTTCGAAACCCTGCTCAACCCCACCACCCCGCCAATGTTTATCTTCACCATTATCAAAAATTCAAATGAAAAAGAAAAAGAAACAATCAAAGAAGTTTACAAAAAACTAGCAAAACTTCAGCTCCACGCAATTAAGCTCGACACAATTTACAATGAAAAAAGCGAAGCCGACTTCATTATAAAATCAAACCAGGAATGGAAAGACGCAAAACAAAAAGCCCACGATTTATTTGAACAATTTGAAACTAAATTCGAAGAAAACAACAACTCCGGAAGAAAAGGATATTTTGGGTAACCAAGCTTCGCATCCAACCAAACAATGGCAAAATCAACTAACACTTTTGATCTAAAAGAATATTTATCTGAAAGACATAGAATTCCCCATAACCTCATAGTACCTGAAGCCAACTTATTCCACGATTTAAATTTAACAGAATATGATCTAAAACAGGTTCTAGAACAAGCAGGAGAAGCACACGTTTCTGAAGACGAAGTTCGCAAAATAAAAACAGTAGGAGATTTAGAAGTTTATTTACAATAAAATGGATCAAGAAATAGAACTAACAAATAACGAACATAAAAATCTCATAGCCTTTTATTCACAAACTGCCCGAGAAATAAGACGCGACAAAGGTCAAGATCCGGGCATGACACCGGCTTATCACCCAGACAGTCAGCCAGTAGAACTAGACCCAAACCAGTCATTTGTTATAACTTAGTAAAATCCAATAGCTAAAAGAACCTTAAACCCCCGACCACCCGCCCCCTTGGGAGAAAGTTTTTTAAAGCTGATGAGGCTTATTTATGTATGAAAAAGATTTTTTCAATTATTTTGTATATTGTTGCAGCCCTGATTATAATTCTTGGAGTTTATCTAACTGGACTTTATTTATCAATCAATTTTCTAATTGGGTCAACAAATATGGGTTCTGTTTTAGATTCAATGGACTCTTTACCACTTCTACCTCTTGGCAATTATTCCTTGATTTTTTCAGGACTTTTATATATAATTATAGGGGCAATAATTATTTTTGTTACTAGAAAATTCAGAAGATAAAAAATGGCAAATTTTCTTTATCCGATATTCTCAAATTTGTGGGTTTCTATTTTTTCAGTTCTTATATGGATTATGACTATTATTTTCTTAATAAAACTTGATATAAAGATATTAAGAGGTAGAGGATCATAATTTAAAATTTGTTTTTAATCCAAGTAAAAGAGAAGCATTTCTGGAAAAAGTAAACCTACAGGATTCTAACTTAGTAAAATCCAATCCAAATCAATCTCAACCGCCACAACTGGCACCTTAATTTTCCAATTTTTCAAAACCCGCGGAGCCACCTCCCCAACCACCCCAACTTCAGACCCATTAACAATCACCTTCCCTACCCGCCCCGGGATAAAATTACTATTTTCAATTTCTTCAATTTTCCAGTCATCCACTCCAATCATCTTAAACAAATAATCAAGAACAGATTTCAAATCAGTAAAACTAATCTTCTCATCAGCTAAACAAATTGCTAATTTTTCTTTTTCATCAATTCCAGTTTCATTCTCTCCGCCCAAGGAAAAAACCTTTCCCAGCTCAAAAATCTTCTGCGGATACTGAGCATCAGAATTTTCAGCTAAAATCTTCAGCAAATTAGAAAGCAAATCAATACGCAAAACTCCATACTCTGTCTTGCTGTCCTCAATCTCAATCCAATCTTTAAAATCAAAATGCATTTTTTTCACATCCCTCTTCTTTGCCAAATGAAAACTAGAAACTTCAAACAAACCCAGACCAGTTAAAACATTCCCAATAGCTTTTTTTACCTTGGCAGATTTATCTTCATCACCAATAGTTGCAATCTCTGCAATCTCTGGTTCAAAATTATCATAGCCATAAGCAATTGCAACTTCCTCAGCAATATCAACCCAGTGCAGAATATCAGTTCGATAAGCTGGCACAAGAGCATAGACCTTACCGCCCGCTTTTTCAAAACCCAGCCCCATCTGTCCCAAATAACCCCTAACATCCTTCTCACTCAAATCAAGCCCGAGAGTTCTGTTCACATTCTCAATTTTAAATTCTAATTTTTCAGGTTCTAACTCAGGAACAGTCACTACCTGCCCATTCTGCTGTTTACACTCAATAGAGTAAATCTGCCCCCCCATGTCCGAAAGTGCAGTCACCATTATATTGAAAGCTTTTTGTAGCACTTGCAAGTTCGGTCCAGTTGCCTCTAAAAAAACATCACTCGTTGTCTCACTTATTTTTCCAACTTCATGAGAATTAATTATAGGAGGCATAGACATTATCGTTTTTTCATCGTCGACAAAAACAGGAAAAGCATCCCAATCCTGGCAAATAGAAGCATAGTCCCGCCCTGTCGGGTGCTGCCGCAAAATCTGTCTGCCAGTTATCACTTTAGGAAATTCCAACGGCCGGAATTTAATTTCATCCGGATTCATCCCAACAAATTTAATAGGAAATTTTATTTTTTCAAGAGGATAAAGCCCAATCCCTCCTTTTTTCCTTTTCCGCAAAACACCCTCCCCCAATTTCTCCTGAATATCAATTACTTCTTTTATTTTTTCATCATCAAATTTGATTCCTTTTACAATACACGCAATAGCATAAGGCCACTCCTTTGGCAGAGATTTTTCAACTAATAATTTCTCCCCAGATTTTTTGACCTTAAAACTAGCCGCCCCGCCCCGCCCCAAGTACTGCTTCAAACTTCTTGCAAAGCCCTGCAAACTCAACAAATCCGGCCGATTAGGAAAAACCTCAACACTCACCTCGCTGTCCGTCACATTCTCAACAGGCGTCCCCATCATAGTTATCTTTTCTTCTATTTTTTCCACAGGCACCCCCATCTTATCTTCCAGTTCTTTTTTGTTTAGTGTTAGGATGGTCATTTAATACTCCCTACCCTTCAAATCTTCCATTTTTATTTTAATTGCATCTTCAATATCTATATCAAATCTCTTTGCCATTATTAGCACAGTAAATATAACATCTGCAAATTCTTTTTTTATTTCTTCTTTATCCATCTTTTCTAATTTCTCTTTTCTTTGATAACCTTTATGAGAAAGAAATTCACAAAATAATTCTCCAAGTTCTTCTATAACTTTAAAACCCATTGCCATTGTTAATTCATTTTCATCCCTATCTTTGTAACGTTCTTCTAACTTCTCTATCTCATTTTCTATAAACTCATTTATTTCTTTTATTTCCATCCTACTTAACAACTACATTTTTAATTTCATTTAAATCGCCACCCATACTGCAACCCCCACTGCTGCCAAAATCAAAAACCAAAATAATACATCTGTGATTTCCATCCTATTTCAACCAAACCCCCATCTCCCGCAATTTAGCTAAATCATTTTTATACATTTCCCGTAAATCTTTTATTTCAAAAAATTCCATAATAGTCCTGTCAAACCCCGGACCCCACGCCAAAACAGGAATATGCTTTCCAAACATCGGAACAGTCACTTCCGGACGAAACATACCTGCCCCGCCAAGCTCTAACCATTTCTTCTTCTCCGGGTGAAAAACATCAATCTCAAGAGAAGGTTCTGTATAAGGAAAATAACCCGGCCGAATCCGAATTTTGTCATAACCCATCTTCTTAAAAAACTCAACTAAATAACCCAACAACTGCCTAAAATTCGCATCTTCATCAACAACAATCCCCTCAGTCTGATTAAATTCAAAGCCGTGGCTCCAGTCAACTGTCTCATTTCTAAAACACTTGCCCAACGCAAAATACTTAGCTGACTTCCCTTCTTTTACATCATCAGCAATCTTCTGCAATGTCTTAGCAGACAAGCAAGTAGTATGTGTTCTCAGCAAAACCTTTTTAGCATTTTCTTCTTTCCATTCACTCTGCCACCCACGAGAAACCCCCCCCGCCATCTCTGCCCCACCCTCATGCACCCTTCCAACTCCCTGTACAATACCTTCTTCAGGCAATTTACCTTCCACACCAGCAATAAAAAAAGTATCCTGCATCTCTCTAACCGGGTGGTCCTGAGCAGTAAACAACGCATCAAAATTCCAAAAGCTCGTCTGAACTAAACTGCCCGCCATCTCTTTAAAACCCATTTCCAGCCAAATCTTCTTAGCATAGTCAGTTGCCTGATTAACAAAATGCCTCTTCCCTCCGTAAACTCTCCTTCCAGAAGTCTGCAAATCATACCTCCTGAATTTCTTGCCCTTCCACCCGTTCCCTTTCAAAAGTTTAGGAGTCAGCTGTTCAATTAAATCAACTTTCAGATTCATCTTAGAAATTTTATCACCTAACTTGGACAATTTCGCACTAACTTTCTTATCATTCACCACCTCAACAATGTCTTTTCTCGCTTTCAAATTATCAAGAGCTAATTTATCTTCATCTTTTAATTGACTAAGTCCAACAGGCAGTTTTTCTAAAAATAACTCCTCAATCATTTTCTTGCTAATTTCTTCTTTTCCCCCCACCAGCATAATCCTCCCATTACTCAAATTCACAAGCACCTTTTTTTTCAAAACACCAATTGCAACTTTAGATTCATTATCATTCAACCCGCAGACATTTTTCATTTCATGAATCAAAATCACTTTTTTCTCTGCTAATTTATTCAGCAATCTCCTCTCAGGCAGCTGCTTTTTCAAGTAAAACAACCCATTCACCCCCGCCTGCACCACCGCCCCCTCTTCCTCGATAACCTCTATAAGTTTCTTATTTTTCAAAAATTCAAGTGCACGCTGAGCTGTTGTTTCATCTACTTCTGCCTTTTGAGAAATCTCATTCAACTCCAGCTTACTAACATTCAAAACCGGCAAAACTTTCCTTTCAATCGGACTCAGAGACTCAATAATAACCTGTTCATTAGCCATAATTCAACTTAGATTTATGAGTTTTTAAGGTTTAGTAATCAAATTTAAAATCGTTTTGCTATAGATTTATAAACATAAAATACAATAAAATACAAAAGAGAATGAAGCTGCTAAAACATCTTTCAATCCCACTAGTCTTATTTGTAGTCATAGTTTTCACTGGCGGAGTTGTGTATTCCCAAGTAGAAAACTGGAGATACCTTGACTCTATTTATTTCACCGTGGTCACTCTAACAACAATCGGGTACGGAGACTTTGCACCCCAAACAGACATTGGAAAAGTTTTCACAATATTTTTCTCTCTCGCAGGAATCGGATTAGCATTTTACTTTTTTTCAATGGTCGGAAGATATATGTTCAGAAAACAATTACGAGACAGATTAGCAGAAGAAGGAAGGTTAAGAACAACCAAAGGAATAAAAAAAGTCAGTAAAAAATTATTAGAATCTTAAGATGAAAATTAGGGAAATAATGAATAAGGCAGTAGTTATTGATTCTGACATTGACATAAGAAAAGCTGCGCAGCTCATGTCTAAAATGGGCATCGGGAGTTTAGTTTTCTTAAAAAATAATAAAATCAAAGGGATAGTAACTGAAAGAGACATTATCAAAAATGTCTGCACACCCAGTAAAAAAATTTCTTCAATCATGACAAAAAAAGTTATTACAATTGACCTCAATTCAATATTAGATAACGCCACAGCAGTAATGACCTCAAACAAAATCAAGCGGCTCCTTGTTACAGAAAAAGGAAAACTTGTCGGGATAGTTACTGCAACAGATATGATTGCTAATTCTGATGTCTTAAACGAAGATTTAGTTTTTATTTAGTCACCGCATCCTTAACTTTCTTAAAATGTCAAGTACATTCAATAACTCAATATAAATATTATAAATAATTTCGACCCCAATTCAAAGCCCTAAATGGCGAGCTTTCAGATCTGGACTAAATTTATAAATATTCTCAGACCTGAAAGCGAGGATTTGAATTTCCTGCCACCTCGCTTTGCTCGGTTTATGATCTGAAAACAATTCTTCTAATAATTTATTTAGCATTTTACGATATGGATTTAGATTATTCATTAATAAAAAGGTCAGCGAAAATCGAAAGCCGACTTAGGCGGCGAACAATTTGCTCTTGTCTTATCCGATACCGCAAAGACGACAAGAGTGAATTGCGAGTAGATTTTTGATGAGGTTAAAAAGAGCATATTAATTATTTACTAATAGAATCCTTAACCTGCTGACTTGACATCCCCAGCCCAATCCCAAAACTTTCCAAAACTTTCACATCATCACCCCCCCAAATCTCAATCCCGCACCCCGCCCGCCGGCAAACTTTCACATTCTGAATTACCCGCGCCACTTTCAACGCCCTTGCCTTCCCCTTCATTCTACTTATATCATCAAAATCAATCACAATCACAATTCCTTTTTCCTTAGCAATTTTAGCAAGAACATTATTCAGTCCAGAATCCCTCTGCTTTAATGTGTCTTTTCTATTTCCTAATTCCGGAGAAACCAAATAATTAATTTTCAAAGTTTCCAGCGCCCGCCGGTTGAAATTACCGTCCCTTCCAAACACAGCAATCTTCCCGCCAAACTTTTTATTTTTCAAAAATTCAATTATTCCCCTAGCTGTTTTTTCATCTGCATCAATCAAATACAAATCAACTTTCCCATTATCTGCAATTTCCTTTTTACTTTTTACTTTTTTGAATTTCATCTAACCACAAATCATCGTCCCCTTAAAAACCCGCCCCCCAGAAATAATTTTATCAACATCATCCAATGAACCAACAATATAGGTCGGGATCTTCTTTTTCATAATTGTCCCAGCTGCATCCTGGTCAAGAACAAAATGCTGCCCTGCTTCAAATTTAATTTCAGCTGCCATCCCATAAAACTTTTTCCACGAAATCTTTTTAATAAACTTTGCTTTTTTATTTGTCTTAGGATTATCAGTATACAACCCGCGGATATTTGTCAAATTAATAAATACAGCTTTTAAAAATCCTGCTAAATCTGCTGCAGTCCCGTCGCTCGTTTTATTTTTCTCCCACTTCAGCCCCCCGCAAAAAACAATCTGATTTCCCCTTAGCAAATTTTTTACTTTTTTCATATTCTTAGGAACAACCTCATTTGCCTTTTTGCCAAAAATTCGCAATAAAAAAGAAGCATGAAACCTTGTCACAGAAATCCCAGCCTCTGACTGAGTTTTTGTTTTTTTCCCTAGTTCTTTCAGGGCAGAAATATATTTCCGAGCTGTGCTCCCGCCCCCTGTCACCACTACAAATTTATGATCCGGATATTTTTCAATAAGTCTCTCAAATCTATCAATAAAAGCATAATCAACCTTTTTCCCTTTTGGTGCAATCCTGCTCCCGCCCAAACTCATCACCCACAACTTATTTTTTTCTGAATTTACCATACATTAACAAACAATCAATCATATATAAATTTAACATATATATTGCATCATAACAATTGTTTTTAAGCCAGATTAACACATTTATCAATGACAAAAAAAGAATATACATCTCCTGAATACCACGCCCAAGGACTTAGAGATGCTCTCAAGTCATTAAAAGGTTATAATTTTTCTCCGGTTAGGCAATCCAAAGGAATAGTAACATTTACATTTAGTGGAAGTAAATATTCAATAGAATTTAAAGCAGGGCGAGCAAACAAACCAAGTGCATTATTAGAACAACTTGCAACTGAACAAAATTCTAATGGGGGGAAATCTTGGAGAGAAGTTGGAACATATTCTCCTCAACTCAAACGAAGTAAAACAGGAAGAATCCCAGAACAAGTTTATGCCGAATTTTTTAAAAAGCACGTTTTACCAAGCTTAATAAAACCTACCTAACAGTAAAAAGAGAATCATCATCAACATCAAAAACCCCCAGCCGCACCCCTGCATCCAGCCACCCGTGTGCATAATTCAAAGCTGCAAACGCATCAACCCACTCTCCTTTCTCCTCAAAATGCCCAGCATCACTCAGATAATTTTCCACCATCTCAATTATCTCATCAGCCCCCTTCTCCTGCCCCTTAATCACATTTTCCCGCGCCGCCCCCAGCGCCCGCCCTGTCACTTCCTTATACTTTTTCAGTTTTTGTTTTGTTATTGTATTTTTCATTTTTTCTGTGAAATCAACTTTGAAACTTCATGGGTATGAAGTCTTCCTTCTTTCCCGTGTTTTTCTTCTTTAGGAGATTCTTGATATGAAATGACCTTCCAACCAGAATACATTTTAGATAGTTCTCCATTATCAAATCTATATTTATTCTTATTGCCTTCACCTTTTCTAAAAACACCTACAAAATTATAACCATTTTGCCTAGTTTTATTCTGCATATTCCTTATTAACCTATAAACCTTACTCCTAGGTAGAAAGTGAATTGAGAATAAAGCAACAATTACATCATAATCTTCTGTTATTCTATAATCTTCTAAATCTGCAACTAAGGTCTTAACTTTTAATCTTGCTTTTTTTGCATAACTATCTAGGTGAGCTATAGCTGTGTCTGAAATATCCATTGCTGTTACTCTATGTCCTTTTTTTGCTAGATATAATGCAACTCTTCCAGTTCCGCATCCAAGATCCAGAACTTTAGAATTTCTTTTCAGTAATTGCTCAAAAGAAATTAAGCTCTTGCCAGGTTTTAATCCCCAGTATGAGCCCCTTGTTTTGGCATATTCGCTTTCAAAATGATGTTTTCCTGATTTTGTGTTTTTCATTTCTTTTTATCCTACCAATGCTCCACCCCAATGTAAACAGGAGATTTAGTTTTTAATATTTTGCTAATTAATTTATCTTTTCCATCATAATAAATCCCATCCCCATCACTATCATAGATCTTTTCTTTTGTCTTGGGATTAACATAAACAAATCTTTTTATGAAATCTTTTTTTGTTCCTAAACCAACTTTTTTAAAAAATTCTGTTTTTCCTGTAAACCCTAAAAGTGTTTTCCCGGTTTTACGAGAATAATTTATTATAAAAGCAACCATTACCCTACCATAACCTTTCATTCTCACAACAGAGATAGTGCTACAGATTCCTTTGATATTATAAGTTTTCCCAAGATATTTTATTTTAATTGGCCTCAATCCACCGATAGAAACAATCTTTTTTCCTTTTTTCACAAAAAACCATAATGTGTCTGGCTCATAATGTTTTTTAAAATCTCTTCTATTTTTCTCACCCCAATCGTCTACTCTGGCCTTGTTAATTGCATCTTTTTCTGTTTTTGTCAGGTTTTTGTTTTTAACAATTTCAATTTTGACATCCTTCTCATAAATAATCCAATTTTTGTGCCTAGATTTCTTTGTCATTGGAATTCCAACCATCTCCCCTAATTTTTGAATCTTTTTATTTTTTATATTTTTCTCCTTGATAAAAAATACTTCTATATCATATTTTTTATCAATAAACTTTTTGTTTCTATAGGCAAGATTTAATTTATCATCAGGAAAGGGTTTTCCCATAGGTTCCTTTTTCAACCATTTAGGAATCTTATAATTATCTTTAACAAAAATGATAAAATCAAAATCAGAATACAAACTGCCTCTAAAACCAGGGGAGTCATATTTTCCAAATGAATTTTTAACTGATCCGCCAATTAGCACAATTTTGATTATCTTATTATTTGGTAAAAATTTCTCTTTGATTCTTTCAGCAGCTTTATCTTTTAATCTTTTAATTGTACGTGGCGAAAAGAAAGTTTTCTTCGGTCTGGATTCTAAATGTTTTTCTGTTTTCATTTCACTCTCTCCCACAACAAAACCTTCGCATTCTTCCCAATTCTCTGCCTTTTCTTTTTCATCTTTTTAACAAACACAAACCCATTCTTTTCCAAAACCCTTCTAGAAGCAGGATTATTCTCATCATTATCTGCAACTATCTTATCAAGCTTTAACTTATTAAATCCAAAATCACAAATCATTTCAATGGCTTTTGTAACAATCCCCCTATTCCAAAATTTTCTACCCATAGCATATCCTAATGAATATGTTTTCTTGTCTTTTGATGGCTTTTCCAAACAAATTGATCCAACAAATTTTTTCCCATAGATAATAGCAAATTCATGATAATTGCCTTTTTTATTCTTATCAATAATCTTTTTCAGTTGTTTCTTAGCATGTTCAAGAGTTAAAGGATATTTATATCCAGAAAGTAGCTTAACCACTCCCTTATCATTAAAAATGCCCCTAAATGCTTTCACATCAGATAGCTTTGGTTTTCTTAGAGTTAGTTTCATCCCACCCCCCATTCAACCC
>NZER01000497.1 GCA_002690445.1 Candidatus Pacearchaeota archaeon | reverse complement strand
TTTCATTTAATCCTCCAATACATAAGTCCAATATCTGCTATCAGTTTTGTCCTGCTTCCTGTCCCACAAGATTGCACGGGCAATCGTGGACGGCACATTCCACATGGCGCACATTCCTAACCAATAATTCTCAATCTCAATATAGCGGCGAGCATCCTTACTCTGGTCAAGCCCAAACGCTTGAAACAAGTGAGTGTCCATGCACGTTACTTTCGCCTCGTTAGGATAAATCATTTCCAGCCCGAAAGATACCTTGGCTATTCCAAGACCCAAGATATTCTTAACAAGTTTGTTTCGGAAATCCTGCCAGCTTCCTTCTTGATACTTGTATGCTGATGGATCAGCCCAAAACTTACGGGCAAATTGAGAAATGAAACGAACACGATTGTTGTGAAGCCCAACTGCTGCACCTTTGATGATTTCCATTAGCTTCTTATCATCATTAAACCATACAGTCCAATCCTTGATTGCCTCGTACCCAATAACATTGCGCTCCCATGTCGTGTGAACTGACATGAAGGCGAACAACCAACGCTGAAATTCCTCTGTGTCATTTTTTGGCGCGATGCTTTGCCAGTAACTTTTATAGCCTTCGACTTCTTCACTATCGAAAGAATTAAAAAGATTGTTCGCCATCGAATAGTCTACTGGCTTTTCTGGAATTTGAGGTTTCCCTTGTGCAGCGAGTGATAACTGCCAATGTCCATGCACTGTTAGGTCGTCGCTCCAGAACTGGTATTGTTCTTGCGGGGCTTTCTCTTGAGTAGGTTGTCCTATGAAGTCAAGTTGCATCATACTTTTAATATAACAGGTTTTTTAATAAAGTCAAATAGTTTTTTTAAAAAAGTTTTCGTACCCTTTTCGGCTTCATCCTTTTATATTCCCTCAACCCTCCAACCCAACAATATCCAAGGGTTTTAGGCGATGATTTTTTATGCGTCCCAAGGGTACAAAATATTTATTTAAATTTATTCAAGACTCGCACATATCATCATCATCTTTATAGTCCTTGATGGTAGGACTCTTGTAAGCTACGCTCGGAGGCTCTCTGTAAAGAAGGTCGTACTCTGTCTCCTGTTTATTTGAGGCGCATCCAGAAACAAGTAGTGAGCAAACTGCGACTATTAAAATCGTGAGAGCTACCCCAACTACGTCTATCATTATTAGTTCTTTATTTTTCATCATCTATTAGCCTTTGTAACATATCTTCCCATCGTTGTCGGTCTAGCCCAACTTCATTGTCATTTAGTTGAATTGGTAGCATTTCCCAAAACTCTGTTCGTGAAAAAGCTCCTATTAAGTTTAGTCTATCTTTCTCTGTTAGTTTCATATTCGTTCGCTTTCGTTTTATTTGCTAATTTGCTCATCAAGTTCAGCTATGCGAGCTAGTAATGCCTCTTTTTCTTGTTGGGCTTCTTCTTTTTTATCTTCCTGACGCTTTTCTGCTTCTAGTCCTTTGACCGTCTCTCTAGCTTTCATTAATTTATCGTCTAGCGATAGTTCTGCTTCGGATTTATGAGCAAAGGGGTTAAGTTTAGACCACAAAGAAGGTTTAGGTTCTGTTGTTCTTATGGTTTCCATGATTGGTTTTGGTTCTAATTTTGGTTCTAATTCTGGTTTTGGTTCTGGTTCTGGTTTTGGTTCTGGTTTTGTGTCTGTGGGAACTTGACCGTTGTTATAGGATTCAATTAGCTCATTGTAGAGCCTTGTTGCCTTCTTTTTGTCTCTTGTTGAAAGCGTCAGCTTTTTGGTTAAGCCGCCATCCTTTATCTTTACATAATACATTCCCTTGTGTTTTTTATCATTGCGCTGTATTAGTTCTAATATTTGCACGTTCTTTGAATCCAGACGACCTTGCAGGATATTCTTGTACGGGCCTCTCTTTGTCGCTGGCGTTGGCTCTGGTGCTGCTTCTGCCTTTTTATGTTTTGCTTCCTCAAGACGCTCGTTTTCTTCCAGTTCTTTCTCCAGCCTATCGGTGGATAACCCTTTACCGTAATCGAATGGCTTCGGAAATCCTGCTTCCCTAAATTTTTCTATAAAATAAAGAATATGCGCCAGAGCAGAATCATATCGTACTGTTTTCCACATTTTGTGACGACTTTTTCTTTTAAACTTGCTTCTTTCTGGTAGTTTCTCACCCTTAATAACATTGCCCCTGCTGTGTGCAGCGTATAACGCCCCTTCAAGATCTAGCCCTCCATTACCCTTGCTGGGGCTATCTGAATTAAGGTAAAACAAAGGTTCGCCATCTATGCCAAGGAACATCTTCCCTCCATCCTGCCCATGCTGTTCGTCCCACTTCTTCTTATCTTTCTTTTCGGTCAGGCACATTCTAACAGTTTCATCATCCCATAAAGCTAATGCTATATTCGGGATTGTGTCGTAATAAGCGTCTGGGCCAATAGTCTCCAGTTCGTTATTAATATATTTTTTTATTTTCATAAGTGTCTCCTTTATTTATTAATATTAATTTTAACTTTTATTCATAGTCTCTAATTGCGATGACATAGGGGAAGCGCGGCACACCGTCAGGCGTGAGGTTAAAAAACTTAACCGTTGCATCCTTGCCTATTAATTCATCTGCTTTCTCTAGCAACTCTGCCAGATATTCAAATGAGCCTTTTACGTTGGAGTGAAATCCTTTACCGTATTCATTTTCAAATTTGAAGTGTTTAATAGTTCCAGCCCTATTGCCTTCTCCTTCTTCGTATCCAAGAATTTTATATTCCCTGTCCATAAACTCTTTACGCTTGAGCAGTCTTGGTGAGCGTTTATTCTCGTAAGGCCCATCGAGCCTAATCATTTGCCCTTCGTATCCCGCTTCTACATAATCTTCATAGCAGCGGTCTAGTTGCTCTCTACCGTGAATTTCGATAGTCTCTACTATAACAAGTGAATCATCATACTTGGTATTCAAGTTGTCTAATTCTAAATAATGAAATTGGGCCTCCAATACAGAAAGCCTATCTGAAAAATAATCTTTCTCCGTATAGCATCCACCTTTACGGAATGGATTATGCTTACCTATTACTGGTGCATCATAAATATGATACTGAATCATTTTCTTGCTTTCCTCTAAATGCTCATCAGTAAGATTCTGCTTACGAACGAGGTGAATGATTTTGTTGAAATCATCTTTGTAAGCATGATTATACAATTCACCGTCAAGAACAGCATTAGGATACTTCTCAAAGAGAGGCTTTAGTGCTTCGTGGATGTGAGGCACGGCAGTAATCTCCTTACCCGTGCGAGTAAACAATCCCTCACGCATAGCGATACAACGTATGCCATCTAGCTTGGGTTGAGAGAATACAGCATCACCTACTGCTGACTCCGATTCAAGCCCATCCATTACCTCCTTCTGTCGGTTCTTGTTTTTGAAATCCTGTGCAAGCATAGGCTCATAGAAACGCTTCTTACTGATATTCTTCAGATTCAAGTGGTATCCAGCCTCCAGCTTTTTCTTGTGCTTCGCCTCTGCTTCTTTGATTGCCTGTTCTTCGCCAGTAGTAGCGTTTTTCTTGCCAACATTTTTTGGCTTACAGGTAGTCCAGTTGTTCTGGATTTTCTTGCCGTGAGTTTGACCGGATATAGTGCGGTATTTATCACCGTCAATGACGATTTGCCATTGCTGGATTGCCCCCGTAGCGGTTTTTTTGTATAGTGTATCTAACTTCATAATTTTAATTAATTTAATTCCTAATGTACCATGCTAAATAAGCCTCGTAGCCAAACCCTATTGCTGCCACAACAATAGCGCAAACAATTAAGGTTCCAATAATAAACATACTTCCGTCTGGTTCTCTCATAATACTTTCCATCTTGCTCCTTCTGGAGTTTCTTTAATCTCAATTACTTTGACTGTTCTGCCATACCACTGTTTCTGTTGGTATGCCCAAGTTCGGGCGGCGTGTTCGTATCTAAATAACATTCTTAATCCTCCATCTTCTTAAAATTGTCTACTACGATTTGACAGAGGGCATTCGCGTTTTCCTCATAACCTCCAGCAGCTTCTACATAGCAGATGATGTCCTCTTGGATTTGTTCTCTGGTTTCTTCTTTAGTCATAAAAATTTTAGTCCTCCAATACATAGCTCCAATATCTGCTATCAGTCTTGTCTTGCTTCCTATCCCAATAGATTGCGCGAGCAATCGTAGACGGCACATTCCACATGGCACACATACCTAACCAATAATTCTCAATCTCTTTGTAGCGGCGAGCGTCCTTGGTTTGGCTCAAGCCATACGCTTGAAACAAATGAGTATCCATACAGGTTACTTCCGCATGATTAGGATAAATCATCTCAAGGGCAAACGACACCTTGGCAATCCCAAGGCCAAGTATATTCTTTACGAGCCTGTCGCGGAATGTTTGCCAGTTACCTTCTTGGTATTTATACCAATCTGGGTCACTCCAAAATTTATGAGCAAACCGTGAGATAAATCTTGTACGATTTTTATGCAAGCCCACTCGACTCTCTACGAGCAGTCGTTCAAGCTCATCATCACGGTTTACCCATTTAGTCCAATCCTTGAGAGCTTCGTAGCCTCTCACGTTAGCTTCCCAACCTGTATGGACGGACACAAATGCAAAAAGCCAACGCTGGAACATTTCCGTATCATTCTTCGGCTTTACGCTTTCCCAATAGTTTTTGTAGCGTTCTGTTTCTTCCGAATCGAATGAATTGAAAAGGTTATCAACCTTGGCAAAATCAATATCACGTTGAAGTTTCGTGGGCTTCCACTTACTATCCCACAAATTAAATTGTTTTGGTTCCCTCTCTATCTTCGGGGTTCCGATGAAGTCTAGTTGTGCTTGCATGACTCCCATTATACAGAGAGTTAAAATGAAGTCAAGCTAAAATTACCATTCGGGTGTACTTTCCCCAAATAAAGGATTGTCGGGTTCTCCGTCCTCTGGATAAAACTTACATTTATATTCATGGCCTTCATCCATAATGATTAAGTCTACAAGTTCGTCGCCAGAAATTTTTTTAATTTTTTTAAAAAGACATCCATGACAGAGCAGGAATAACCCCATGCTGTTAGGCTCGGTAAAGAAGAAGTAAGCTAACTTCTGTGCGTCCATAAGAGTATGATAATCTTGGACGCTATAACTCAACTTACATTCATCACAAGAAATCTCATCAGCTAGTCCGATGTATCCTCTTTCGTGCCATTCTTTTACTTTATTTGGCCTAATTATTTCTGCAAGCAACATGACATTGCTATTATTTACACCTTTTGTCATGCCAATCGCTAAAAGTACCTCTTGTATCGAGCATACCAATTTCGCCAATTTTTGGCTGCTTCAGTTTAGCGCGTTCCTTATCGCCTTTGTTGATGTGTGGAGGTGCTTTTGAAAAGATTAGTTCATAGGGGTGAGCGTATTGCTCTAAACACTGACTATGTGCGAGTGCGGGTTCCCAATCGAGAGGACAAGGATTTGACCTTTCTTTCCCTTTCTCATTCAGTAACTTCCACGTTGAAGCAGCGCGTGATTTACAACGCTTATCAAGATAAAGGTGTATCCTTCGCTCCCATATTTTTTTGCAAGCCTCGCATCCTTTCCTAAAGTCTATACCTTGAGAGTGAGTGGTCAGTGCGGCTATATTATATCCCGCTCTCATTATGTATGTGGAAAATCCAACTTCGCACTTATACACCACTTGTGAACGGCTCATTTTAAGATTAGGTTTAAAGATTCCCTTCTTTATCCCTATTTCTACGCCCACTTTATCCGTTGCAAAACAATAACCTCCTAGAAAAGCTCCCCCATAATCGCATCCTTCGCCCGCTCGGTAATTAAGGTATATCTCTGGGCCTACGAGTTTTACTTCATTGTTTATTTTATCTGTAAACGCTTCAGACCAGTGCTTATTCTGGGGCCAATATGAGGGAAGAAACGGCCCCCTGCATGAAGAATTAATAAAAATAAAATAATCGTATTTTTTCCAATCGCTATTAAAAAGTGCGTAACCGTATCCACCATAATCGCACGCGGAGTTTCTTCTACGCATAATCTTTAGTTTATTTGGGTACTCCGCTTCCAACTTCAAATAATTCTCATTTTCAAAAGTGGGGTCATTTATTGTAAAGATATAATCTATATTTGGGCTATCAGAAAAAGCATTTCTTGCAAAGAAGT
This sequence comes from Candidatus Pacearchaeota archaeon, assembly GCA_002690445.1. Next base: position 2,067 of record NZER01000497.1, on the reverse strand, counting down.
CTGTGTTATCATTTTGTTTATGAAAATGATGAACAATTAAAGTCTTTTCATTCATCATGCTTTAGTACCCTCCGCAACATATTCTCAAAGTCACTCAACCTTACTGTATTTGCTCCGTCACTCAAAGCCTTGTCAGGATTAGGATGCACTTCAAAAAATAAACCATCGACGCCTATCGCTGTTGCGGCTTTAGCAAGTGGTTCTACATACTCTCTATTTCCTCCAGTGCTTTTGCCTTCACTCAACGGACGCTGTACGCTATGAGTTGCGTCAAAAATAACAGGCACTCCCAAGTCTTTCATAATCAAAAGAGCCGTCATATCATTCACAAGTCGCCCGTATCCGAAAAACGTGCCTCGTTCCATGAGATAAATATCATCACATCCTCCCGCTTTTAACTTATTTACGACTTCGCCCATAGCTTCTGGACTCAAGAACTGTCCCTTCTTAACAGTGACAGTCTTGCCTGTACCCGCTGCCGCTAGGAGCAAGTCAGTCTGACGGCAAAGGAAAGCGGGGATTTGTATAATATCTACTACTTTCGCAACTTCATCTGCTTGCCAAGGCTCATGTATATCTGTTGTTATTTGTAACCCTGTCGCGTCTTTCACCTCTTGTAAAATCTCCATCCCCTCTTTTAATCCGACACCTCTCCAAGAATCTATGCTAGAACGATTAGCCTTATCAAAAGACGCTTTGAATATAATGCGGGTTGGTTGACTTGGCGGGTTCACTGGAGTCCAAGGCACTATAAGCTTTTTTAACTTATTTGCAACTTCTAGGGTAATCTCCCGATTTTCAATAGAACATGGGCCAGCAATTATTAACATATTATATACCTTGTATTTCTATACATCTCTGTCTATTTGAGTTCTTAAAAACCGTTTCGTATTTTATTTCGGGATATTTTTCTATAAACTGCTCCCATGCTAAATGCTCTCCCCATTTCCCCTTCTGTTTATCATCTTTTCGGTCTTTCCAATCGTCAAAATACATAACTACGCCTACCCTGAAGATTGGCCGCAAGAACTCTAGCGCTTGTACAGTTGAGATATGTATATCTACATCTATATTTACAAATACTAAATCATCTATCTTATTTTGTACTTTCTCGGTTAGAGAATTTTCATAAAATCCATCTATAAATTGAAACCTTGGGTCTAGTATAGCTCTCTTTTTACCTTTCCAATTTTTTTTCCAACTTACTAATCCGGCACCATCGAGTCTCTTAATAACTCCATCTTTTGAAACAGAGAAGCGTCCTTCAGCGTGTCTTTCAGGACGCCAAACCCCTTCGCTTTCTTTGGGGAGGCCCATCCAAGAATCAAAACCAATATATTTAGAATCAGGATAATACTCCCTCATCAACTTCACCATCCACATCATACTTCTGCCCCCACATACTCCAAACTCTAACCAAGTGCCGTTTTTTTTGAAATTTAGGTTCGCTTTATGCAAACCTTTCGTAAAGGTTGTCTCTGCTCTGGTTCTCATTTTTCCTCCAATTCATCAAAATTATTTCTCAAATTCTGTTGATAAAATCTCTCTGCGACAACTCCGGAATTATTTCCGCTAACCCAATGTTTATTTGCTCTACCAATGCTACGATACATTGCAAGCAAAATATCTTCTCTTATTTTTTGTTTTGAATTTTTATTTTTCATGTTTATTCCAATGAGGTCTTAAATGTTCCCAAGCTAACCCCTGTGTTATTTCTGGTATAGACCATTGAGCGTAAGCAAGGTCATAAAAAAACTGTTCCCTGTTAGGCGTTGCTGGTTTTACTATGTCTTTTACACTGTGAGATGCTAAATTATAACCTACGCAAATAGGGTCTGGAGTTATTAGAGGCACTCCCTCTAAAACAGAGTCCACTCCAGCATTAGAAGTCCTAGTCACGGAACACCAAGCATCCTCCAACACCTTGGCTACGCTCATTGTCGAAAAGCTACTTACAACAAAATTATCTATCTTTAAAGAGTGAGGTTTAAAACCGGCGCAAGGTATATCTTCTGGACGAGTGATTGGATGCGACCTAAAAATAATAGGTCTGTCAGTATGTTTTCT
>NZER01000496.1 GCA_002690445.1 Candidatus Pacearchaeota archaeon | reverse complement strand
GTAGCGGCTCTTATTCTGAGACTGATCCATCTAATTTTACTCAACATAGATCAACTAATACTGGTCTCCATACTCCCGGTCACGGGAACTGGTATTTTCGGATAGGGCATACATCAGCGGATACTACAGGTACTTCGTCTACAAGAACGTTGGATATAAATAATAGTGGTGGGGCGTATAAAGCAGCTTTCTACGCTATTCGACTTCAAACATTAACTCCGGGTTCTGGTGATGGGGGATTTTTAAATGGTGATAACTATGTAGATGTTTTAAATCCCTATGTTATTTCTCTATATAGTGGTTATACAGGAACCAACACCATTAATGGAGACTCTTTTAGCAATGCTAGTGCGAATTACGGCGTTTTGGATGTGTCTGAACGTTCTGGCGTATCTTCTGCAGAGACTACTCTTGAGGTTGGTGGGAGTGTCCGACCTGATGATGTAACCAGCGAATCTATGCCTTCGTTAGGTATTGGGGAGGCAAGAGGTACATACAAGTATTGGGTACGGTGTTTTGTTAAAAGATCTGCGAAATACGCTCTTTTAAATGATGGATCACATATTAATACGACAGATACATCACTTGTTGTAGATAGTTATGTGACAGGAACAACGGCTGGTGCTGCAAATGCGTTAGATTTTTCTGCGGGTGATGTAGTTACGATGCATACAGAGGATATGCTTGTCACTAATGTAGCTAACTCTTCTACCATGACTGTCGTTCGTGGTCATAATGACACTACTGCGGCGACCCATAATGACAATTTACCTGTAAATGGAACTGTTCCTGCACAGATAGCTACCTTATCTTTATATACCCCACCTAAATTATTCAGGGATTTTCGTGCAGAAGATCCTAAGACGTTTGATGAGATGTGGGAATATACGTCTAATATTGCTCAAACTACTCTTACTTCTGGTATCAATAATTCGACTGTAACTGTACCTGTAGCTGATGCATCCGGTCTTGCGCTTGATGATGTCATCACTGTGAATTCAGAAGATATGTTAATCACAGATATTAACTCCAATAACCTTACTGTTACACGAGGATTCAATTCTGGTGCTGAGGCGGCAGGTGATAAAGCTGCACATGACAGCGGCGATACGGTATCTGTCTCGTTGTATAGCGAGAACAACCATGATATGACGGGTGGCGAATGGGTTTCTCTTAATAGGGAAAGCGGCAATACTGGTACAGGTTCTCTTCTTCTTTGGGACGGACTTGGGCAGTCTGTAAATTTATTAGAAAACAGCACACAAGCACTCTATTTAGGAAGTGACGACCCTTTTAACGGATTTGAGATACATGCTTTACAAGGTAAAGCTCTTGGAATTACTTCTGTATCTTCAGCAGATCCAGCGGTAGTTACCACTAATATTGAGCATGGTTTAACTACAGGTGATTATGTCGCTATTTCTGGATCTAACAGCGGTATAGATGTAGACGGTTATCATGCTGTAACAGTTACTTCTACTACTGCATTTTCGGTGGTGGTAAATAATAGTGGTGTTGTAGGTAATTCAGGATTTGTTTTAACTGGAATTCCAGATTATGAGAATGTAGCTTTTAAATTCGATATATTAGATACCTTCCCTAGAAATTTCTGGAGTGCTGCTACTGATGGTCGTCAAGACACTAGAACTGCTTGGCGCACGATTCAGCCACTAGAGAATTACAGTGACTTATCTTGGTCAGGTCGTTCTAAGATTGGAGTAATTACAGATAAGTTTCCTCTAGGCGCTTTGGGGCCAACTAGATGGAGATACGACGTAGGTAGTATTGTTGGTGGAACTATTCACTGGACTTGTGAAGTTAGGTTTAATACCGATAAGCCGAGAAATCAGGTATCGCTAAAGAATACAATTGAAAGTCCTGCTCGTGTATTACCTCCGGTAAATCCCGTTCGTAGCTTTTCTGTGCCTGAACATGACAGTGCATATGCGATGTCAGTTGATACATCATGGTCTAACCGTGCCTCGTTAATTGGTCCATATTCGTCCCATTCTATGGGTCCGGGTGCGCGTGCTGCTATGAATAACTCTACTACCACTTCCATTCGAATTCTCACTAGCGCTTATGTCGGTAGTACGACAGATATAAGTTTAACTTTTAGCAGCGCACATCACTGCGCGGTTGGCGATTATATTACTATTACTGACAGCGCTAACACTAATGCGATTGATGGGACTTATCGGGTAAAAACTGTTACAAGTCGAGTTGTTCTTACGTTTGATTTAGGCAGGACAGGAGCATCTTTAACGACTCCGGATGATATAAAGCTGGATCGTTTATCAGATCCACCCAATACAAAAAGTTTGTATTGGATGAGAATTCGAATGGATGGCACTCCCAGAAACGGGGCATCAGTCAGGCATATTCGTACTGCTACTAATTCTCGTTTTAAATATTTTGATAGGGGTAAAGAACCTTGGGTTACTAATAATACTTCTAGTCCTAGAGGTTCAGCGGCTAATAATAATTTAGATGCCGTTTATTTTTTTGATGCTTCTAAGGTAGCAGACCGTATAGCAATTAGCTCATCTGCGGCATTAAATGGTTTTACTCGACTTACTACGGCTTCTTCTCATGGTTTGGCAGTAGGTGATACTTTTGAAGTACTTGGTGCTACAGATAGTGACCATCTTAAAGGTATCTGGAAGGCTGTTAGAGTTCCGAGTAGCACTACTGTAGTAATTGACGAACCTTATGTTGCTGGTGGTGTTACAAGTGCGTATATGCACCGTACTGAATTTAATGATATAACGGCAAACCTATCTTCTGATTCTCCGTACGGTAAGACTTTAGATATCGCTTCTTCTGGTACTGGTCAGCCGGGAATTATTCGAACGGCTGTTCCACATCAATTCCGTCCAAATGATGCTTTTATATGTGCTGGTACTAGTAGTTCTCCTCCTACAGGCAATGTGTACATTGTTAATGAAGTTATATCGCTCGATGAGTTCACATATAAGACACAGGCGAATGCGTTTGTAAATGTAACTTCTGCTATCACTACTGGAACTGTAACTAGATATGTTTCTATTACTGCGATTGATACTGGTACTTCAGGAATTATTACTACTCGTAATAGTCATGGGTTAGTGGCAGGTCAGGCTGTAACGATAGCGGGTACGGCTGGATCAACACCTGCTATTAATGAAACGATTTTGATTAATGAGGTTTTATCCCCTACGAAATTTACTATACCTATTACTGTTTCAGGGGCTGGTACTGTAAATACCGGATACCTGACTTCGCCTACATCAAGCTTAGGTACTCCACAAGCAACTGATATTATCTACTTCGGTAGTAAGTCTCCTTTTACGCAATTACGCTTCAATGCTATTTCGAGCACTTTTGCGAATGGTGGTGCGGGTGCAGGAACTTGGGAGTACTTTAAGGGAAGTCATGATGGCAAGAGTTCAGATTGGATGGACTTCCATGCTACTGACCTAACTGGAGGTTTTAAAGGATATCTTCCTGATGGAAATTCAGAAATGTCTTTCTTTACTCCCGGTTTTGGATTCTGGAAGTCCGCTATGGCTGGGCAAAAAGATGCAACGGCTGCTAATACAGGACAGGCATTCAACCTAAATAAGCGTTTTGGCGATGCTTATTATTTTATACGATTCAGGTATACAACTAACGCTGCTTCGGCTATTTCTTTGCGTCGCGTATGGTGCGGACCTAATACTTGGAATCCTGATTTATCTACAAACACCCTTGCTGGACAAAATAACTATCGCCACACCTCTGACTTAGCCCAATTTGGTTTAACGGTGGATGATAGAGAAACCTCTATTAATGAAGCTAGTACTCTGAGAGTCATATCGTATTCTCTTAAAGATCTTGCTCAAGATTTTGTAAATGTGGTTACAGTACGTGGTCGTGCAGGGTCATTTGCAGCCGCTCGTGACGAAGAAAGTATACGTAAATTCCGTATAGTTAAAGAAAAGATTGTTGATGACTCAACACTAACTAATGACACACAATGTCAGCAACGTGCTATAGCGTTATTGCAGCAGTTAAAAGCTTCTACATCGTTAGAGATTCTTGATATAACTGCCGCTAGTCCATCGGTTATAACTACAGGCGGCTCTTATAAGTATTTAACCTATACTGACAATAATAACCCCATGCAGACTACTCTATTCGAGATGAAAGGTATTCAGATAAAGAGTAATTCAGCGCAGTCTACTATCAGGACATCCCAACTAGATGGTGCTATTAATAACCAAATAGGTACTACACAGGTCACCGTAGAGCTTACTGATGTTTATGGTAGAGGGGCGGTAGATTTTGCAGTTGGTCAGATTATTCTCATAGATTCCGAACAGTTACTTATTACTTCAGCCGCTACTGCTGGAAATAATACTATTCCAACTGTTTTTGAGACAGTTAGGGCAGTAAATGGCACAACAATAGCTTCTCATTCTGATGAGGCTGATGTTTATATCTATAACCAAACTTACATTAATACTGAGATTGCACATAATCTGATTACAGGAGATAAAGTTTTAATCACTGATGTTGCGAATACCGCTCCTAGATATCAGGGTGTTGGGGCTTTTTCTACTACTGAGAATGAGAATACTGTCAGTTATAACTATGTTCACAAGGTGTTTGTGACAGGTCAGAAACAATTTTATATACAGACTGCTGATTCTGTGGCTAATTTAGCTACGCTTGATTATGAGTTAAGCGATAGAACCGTTTCTCCTGCTTCAGCAGGTCTAGATAATGCTTTTGACGCAGTAGGATCTATTATCCATCCGCAGGCTAAGACTACGTTAGTTGTGGGCGATCAGGTTAAGTTATTTGGTACTGTGACTACCGCAGTCAATGAGACGCTACAGACCATCTCTAAGATTGATACAGATAGAAGTACGTTTGAACTGGCTGATGTGAGTGCAGGAACTACTCCTACTGATAGTTTGGGGTATGCATTTATTGCTGAGCCTCATGGATTGAATACGAGCGAAATGGTTTATATTCGCGGCTCTAATTCAGTTCCATCTATTGATGGATATAGGAGCATTACTAGGGTAAGTAACACAACTTTTTCTGTACAAGGCGATTTATCACAAGGCAGAGCAGGATCAGACGGAGTTATAACTCCTGCTTCTATTAGACAAGCGGCTGTTAAGTTGTCTGATTTTCCTGTTTATGCGGCAGGTAATGGTATGCCGAAAGTTTTAAGAGCAGGTGATCTAGTTAATGTTTATCTACAGAATGCTGGAATAGTGACTGAAAATTGGTTGGTTTATTCTATTACTACAGGAGCTAGATCAGGTGGCACAGACTTAGTGTTGTTCAGAGATCTATCTTCTGTTTCAGAACCGGGAGAACCGGAGAAACAACTTCTTCGTGATCTATCTTCTCAAGTCAGAGAAACAGCAAATGCTGTGTTCCAGCCAATTGATAAATCAGTACAGAACTCATTGGATTTCATGCCCGAAGGTCCTAGCAGACCCACTATTCGTATGAATATGGATTCAACTGATTTATCTAACTCTATAGATATACCGGGTCCCGGTTTAAATGCTGGTAATCATACTCAGTCATTCCCTGATGATTTTAGACTTTCGTGGCAGATGTATGAGAACTTTCCTACTCGTGAGACGGTTTCTAAAGATCTTCTTCGTGTAGATATGCAAGGATTGCGTGCTGATGAGAGCGGAGATGCTACGGGAGGCGCTGGTCTTACCTTTATTGCTAGAGACGCCACTGATGGTGTTACTGGCGCAACACCAGATTTTCATCCTAATGAGGGAGAAGCTACTCTTTATCTTAGAAAATCTGATACTGCGAATGAAGGAACTGGTTTATATTTAGCACATCGTGGGGTTTTTAATAGTGGTGCTACATATGATGAATGGGACACTGATACCCCGAAAGCACAAGCTGAGGTATTTGTAGGACTTAGTGGCAGGAAGGCGGCTGATAGCAGTGGTAATCTTACAATTGTATTACCTGCGCTAACTTCTAATCCTCGTATTGTGGCAAATGGTGAATACAATGGTTATGTGCAAATTACAACAAACGGCACTTCTAGTGTTACTTTAACTGCTAGAGATGCCGCAGGAAATACTATCAACGGAGCTACCATAAACTACGTGGTACTGTTTAATTCTACTAAGAATACATCTGGATTAAATGCCCACTTTTAAAATATTGACTTTGACATTGCTCGATATGAAGGCGTAGAATAAATATCAGTTGGTTAGACATCGGAGTTCACCGAGAGGTGAATGTCTCTCCAATTTCATAAAAAATTTTAAAGGCGTTGTGTTTACATATGGAACCCGAAGTTGCAGAGAGATTACTACTCTCATCTCTAAAAAAACCTGAGCATTTAGTTATGCTAGGTAGAAAATTTAACCTAGACCGTACAAAGTTTCCTTATTACCCGCAGATTGCGGAATTTCTTTGGGACTACATTACTCAATACGGTTCGGCTCCTAATGCAGAATTGTTTAAAGGTGAGTTCCCCGATTTCGAACTATCACCTCCCCAAGAATTTAACTATATATCGGAAAAATATTTTGAAGTGCATTTGACATCTGTTGCTAATTCGCACTTCTATACCGCACAAAAAGTTCTTTTGGAGTCTCCTCGTGAGGCTGTGCCATTTTTAATTTCTAGATTACAAAATTTAATGCAATCTGAAGATCAGCATCAAACAGTTTTAGATGCTCGTGATCCAGTTAATAGGTTAGAGGCTTATAGGATGAGAAGAGATAGTGCTACCAACGAAAGCAAGTTCATAACAGGCATTGCTCCATTAGATACTCGCGGTGTTTCTTTTATGAAAGGTCAGATTGCTATGATTTTGGCTGACACGAAAGTCGGAAAGTCCTATTTGGCATTAAAGATAGCTGCCGCTAATTATTTTGAGAGCCGAAAAATCGTGATTGTGTCGCCAGAACTGTCATTAACAGAGTTAGAAATGCGATCCGATGTGATTTTAGGACGTTCGTTAGGATACGATCTCTCTTATAATGCTATAGAGATAGGTCAGGCAGGTCCAAATGAAGATACATATGAAGAGTTTTTAAAGGAATGGCAAGGTCAAGATCGGAAGGACTGGCAAATTATTAATTCGGCAGGTAATGTCGGATTGATTTCTGCGGATGAGATTTCCGCAATAGCGACTCAGACGAAACCAGACGTACTTATTGTAGATGGTATCTATCAGATGTCTCTCCCTTCTCACGCTAGATCAATATGGGAAGGAGCAGAAGCTAATGTCTATGCGCTTAAAAATGTGGCAGTCCAAAATGACTGCTTGGTTATTATCACCCATCAGACTAATCGCGAAGGTGCAAAAGCCGAAGGTGTCCCTTCACATACCGATGTCGCGCACGGTTACGGCGTTAACAGAGGGTTGGATTACCTTTTGGCGTTGGGTCCATCTGACGTATCCCCTTTGGCTAGAGACATTCGTGTTCCTCTTCGTCGGAATGGGGAAGCTATTATGGAGAGCTTTAGTATTCAGTTTGACCCCGATAAGGGTCTTATTGGGGATATCGCCGTTAGCGATTTTGCGTCTCTTTCTTTTGATGACGTTGATTAGTTTAGCGGGATCATTTATTTGGGGTTTATGGATATTGGCAGAATATTTAGGAACATTTAATTCATCTATGGGTATATGGTTTGGTGTATTTACTACGTTGATGTTCGTATCGGTGACTTTATTTAGCGGAATACGGATTTTACAGAGGTTTCCTTTAAACGATGGAAGTTAGAGAATTTTTAGAAAAAGAAGTTGGATTGAACGTACTTCGTGAGACACGCGATGGCGAAATCATGATTTATTGTCCTCTTCATGACGACAATAATGCCTCTTTAGCGGTGAACTACAAAACTGGCAAGTACCACTGTTTTGGTGGGTGTTTGAAAGGATCGAATGGAATGGATGGCTTTCTTAAAGCTATACGTCCTGATCAGGATCTTTTTCCTCGCTATGTAGCCATGTTTCCTATGACTCTTAGATATGAGGAACCAGAACCT
>NZER01000495.1 GCA_002690445.1 Candidatus Pacearchaeota archaeon | reverse complement strand
TATCAGGGATCGGAAGCTGAAGCTCGTCGCCTGCGCGCAGAGCATCAAAATCGTCAAGCGCGTTAATACTTGCGATCTCGTCAACCGAAGTCTTAGCAAGCTCAGCGAGAGATACCAAGTTTTCAGCGTGACGTACCGTGACAGTAAACGTGCGTCGATGCGGGGCCGACGCTACAGCGTCAGACTCGTCAGCAAGAGAATGAATCTCTGTGCCAGTTGTGTATTCTTCAACGGTAGTTGAAGGAGCCTGGGTTGTTTCGAGCAACTCAGACACGGGGGTAGTTTCTTGTGCAGCCATTGGGTACTGGCGAGTTTCACTCTGTTGACCAGAGCACCCGAGTGCCAAAGCGGCTACCACCGATAGGGAAAAAGCATTAATATAGTTCATGTTGACCTCCTGTTGATTTATCAAACATCCTAAACGCCCTCGCGTTCAATGCTAATACTATAATACCTCAGGTGAAGACACCTGTCAAGCATTATTCTCACTTTTTTTGAATTATTTTTAATTTTGCTGATAAACATCTTATCTCCAAAAAATTTGAATGCCAATAATAACAAACGACAAAACCACGCAAGCTATGGTTTTTGGCGTAAACATACTTTCATTCAAAAAATACCACGTTAAAAGAGGAAAAGTGACGTAGGAAAAACCAAAAATTAAAAATCGAGGCCCCCACACTTCACTCATTTCTGCATATGCTAACTTCATGCCCAACCAAAAACACAATCCGGCTGGCAGCGAAAAAACAATCAGCGCAGAAAAGGGCTTATCCTTCCACCACTCCCAAACAAACTGAGAGTTCAAATGAAACCACCCAAACATTTGCCCGAAAGCAAATAACACGCAGGCCATAATCATATTAAAAGTTAAAAACGAGTGCATCTTCACAATGATTCTTATTATACGTTCTGCGACCGTATTTGTCAATAAGAATAAAATTAAAATTCTTGTAAGCGTCAAGTAACTGCTGATTATACTTATAAGCCAGGATCCACTTTCTTTTATCGTTCGCTAGCGTTTCTCTAAGTTCTCGATGGTTTATGTAAGTGTCCTCGTTTCCTTTACTTTTGCCCTCTTCAAATAAGTTTAGTTCAAATCTACCAACGGGAAATAAAAGATAATCAGTTTTTCTAACATTGTCAAGCGAATCCAAAAACTTCTCTTTATTATCATGAGTGATATTAAAATTCTTTATTTTAAATCTTTGCATGTTCATGAGAGATATGCTGTTGAAATCTTCCATGTTAAATTTGCCGGAGGAAATCAGACCAGTTTCCGATGAACGATTTAATAAAAAGAACAATCCCGACCTTAAATATGGGTCGTCGTATGAGTCCCATTTTTCCTGTAAAGTGTAGAACATTTTTTCATTCGAGAAAATAGGATGAGGTGCCAGCATACTAGAAAAGTATTCGGCGTTTTCTGCAATAACATCTGGATTTTTTAAAGCGCAATCCCAAAAATCATAAATTGTTATTTTGTTTGTGTGCGCTTTAACTTTGCGACCACTTTCTGCCAAACTAAATTCTATTTTGCCAGAATATAATAAAAAAGAATCCACAACGCTACCGCGAGGGATTAGCTCTTTTACGATCTTGGTGCATTTAAAATCATATGGATCTTTAAGCGGTGTCTTCATTTGAAGTTAATTTTTGTAGACTTTCAAGTTGTTCTTGTAACGCCTGCACGTTGCTTTCGATATCAGGCTGTTGGGGTGCGGTTTCAATGTTTGTCTGCGCTTGGTGTAATATATAACCATTAATGATTGCATTAATATCACGCAAGCCCAAATCAATAGAAGCCATATCGACGCGAAGTTTTTCAATATTGCGGATTGTTGGTATACTCAAAATTTCATCTGGGTTTCTTACCATTAAATCCAGAGAGTCCACCCTCTTTTTCATACTCTTTAACATGCGAATAACCTCGACTTCTAAATCTTCAATATCAATTGAATATTGTATATTAACTCTTTGTGGCATCTTATCCTCTTAATAGTTGAGGGCCAGAGCCTTGCAAAATTTCTTCAATAGTTGTTGGATCTCCAACTACAACGATTTCTGCACCACTTTGGCCTCGGTTAATTGTTAGTTTTGAAAACCTATGATCAGGGCTCAACCCTTCCTTAATCATTCCGCTTTCGTTTAGTTCTTTTAAGCGAAAATCCTCTCTTATCATAACAACCTGATGTGGGTTGATAAAGATTTCTCTTAACAAAAAAGTTTGTCGAGAGGTGACCGCATTGTTGTTGCACACCTCTGTTAATTTAATTAACATTTATTCTCCTATGGGGTAAACATCTTTTGAATGAACAAAATGTTGTTGTCCTTTCACAAATACATTAATTATGTGATCACGATCTAAAACCGTGGCGGTTCCCAAGTAAATACCTGTGCATGGCTTATCAGTCTGGATATAGGCTTCGGCGTTGCGCTTGGCAGTCGAATCTTGCAACGCAGTGGGATTCCACAACACAACTGCTTGTGGAATGTGCAAAAGATCGCCCGCTTTCATATCCATAAAATCTATTCCAGTTGAATAATGCCATAATTAGTCGTGATTAAGGTTCCAGCACAACTGGCGGCATTTTGTAGTGCGGTTAATGTGACCTTCACAGGGTCAATAATACCAGCCTCTAACATATTAATTAGCTCACCCGTGCGAAAATCAACACCATTATTCTTAGCGGCTTTTAAAACTTTGTTTACCATCAGATCGGGCGAAAGACCAGCATTCAACGCCATTTGACGGATAGGTTCCTGACAAGCGGCCACCACCACAGAACTACCAAGCACCTGTTCTTTACTATCAGTTTTAACACATAAAGAGCGCGTGGCACGGAGGAGCGCCGTTCCGCCGCCTGGAACAATACCTTGTTCTTGTGCCGATCGGACTGCCTCTAAGGCGTCTTCAATACGATGCTTACGTTCGGTCATTTCTACTTCTGTGGAGCCCCCAACATGAATAACAGCAACCCCCGAAGAAAGGCGCACAATACGATCCTGTAAGCGCTCACAGGCGTTCAAATCATCAGTCTGTTCTATCTGTGCTTTAAGGGACGCAATCGTGCGTTCAACAGCTTCAAAATCACAATTGCCTCCTACTACTGTGGTAGTGTATTTAGAACTCTCAACAAACTTTGCAGAACCCAAGTCGGTCATACGCACATCAGCCAATTTCTGTCCACTTTCGCGTGTAATAAAAGTCGCACCTACGGATAGCGCAAGATCTGTTAGAATGGCGCGCCTTTCTTCACCGTAAGCTGGGGCCTTGATGCCTGCAATCTTTAAAGTACCGCGCATCGCATTCATAATCATAGCTGCCAATGCTTGACCATCAACATCCTCTGCTACAATAATAAGAGGGCGGCTTTCTCTCGAAATCATTTCGAGGATTGGAAGAATTTGTTCAACCGTATTAATTTTGTGATCGGTTACGAGAAATACAGGATCGTCATGATGCATAAAAGCTCGGCGCTCATCTGTAATGAAGGCTCCAGCGCAATATCCTGAGTCAAATTTAAAACCCTCGGTAATATCCAAAGTTGTGTCATGAGATCTAGACTCCTCAATAGTTATAGAACCATCTTGCCCTACACGATCCACCGCAAGAGCGATAAGGCGTCCAATAGTAGAATCATTATTGGCAGAGATGGTCGCAATATGTTCTATATCTTCCGTGCTAGTGATGGGCTTGGCCATTCTTTCAAGGTTTTTAGATGTTTCTCGCACCGCAAGATCAATTCCTCTTTGTAACTCAATGGGGGATATACCCGACGCAATAAACTTCTGCGACTCCTGCAAAATAGAGCGCGCTAATACGGTGGCCGTTGTCGTGCCATCTCCAGCATCATTGTTCGTTTGAACCGCAGCTTGCTTGATGATCTGTGCGCCGGCATTCTCAAACGGATCACCAAGCGCAACAAAATGTGCGACTGTTACACCGTCCTTTGTAATAAACGGTTGTTTGTCTTTCTCTTGCAATAGTACATTTCGACCTCTCGGCCCAAGAGTGGATGCTACATTATCAGCTAAAATGTTAGCACCACGAATAATCTTTTGTTGGAGCGTTTGATTATCATCATAAGCTCTGCTCATTAATACCTCGCAGTTATATTATTATTATAGTCGCTTAACAATCGTTTGTCAAGTATTATTTAATCTTCTTCTTTTTCGCGCTCTTCGAGACTGGTAACAATCTCTTTACCTTGATCGCGAGCCAACGCGTTGGCCTGCGTTGCTTCGGACCGGTCGGGAGCACTGAAATAGCGCCCAATGTTCTCAGAGAAATTCTTTGTAGTTTCAAGTAACTTCATCAAGTCTTCACCAATCTTTTCAATATAAATCTTGGACAACTCACTTACGTTAGCTGCCGATAAATTAATATCACCATAATACTCTGTATCCAATACAGGTTGAAGTTTAACGATCATCTCGCCCGAAAAACCCCACTGACTGCCGCCTTCGCGACTGCCCTCTAACAAGATTTCCTCTCTCATCAATTCTTTCTCTCTTTCGTGAAAAGAACCAAAGAAAGACTCATTTATTGTGCTCTGAGCATACTCAAAACCTCTATCAAAGTGTGTCTTTATTTCATCATCGTATTTCTTTTGAGTCTTCTTGTTCTTGGACCATAGCCCAGCGTCCATCAAAGTTTCATCTTCCAAAGTTTGACGCCACCCTTCAAAATCTGGGCCTTCTCCTCTTTGTGCCTCTTGTCCAGCCACCTCGGCGGCGCGATAAAGATTAGACCTTGCCCCTCTTTTTTGCTGGCCAGCGAAAGCGCTGGCGCCGTCTACCGAAGTAGGCTCTACGTCTACGAACTGCCCGCTGCTATCAAGGTTGTTATCAAACATTCCTCTACCCTCTGTGTAGCCGGGGGTTAGACTAAGTATCCGAGCCATTTCCAATCTCCATTCTGGGGAGTCTTCCCAGATTGCGATGTGCTGTTTAAGAGCGGGCGCCTGCTCACCGAGAAGTCGGAGGTTTATCGCGGCGCCTGATTGCACAAACGCATCTATGAGATTGTCTCTGCTTAATGTAAAATCCCAGATACCCAACTGAGATACATTATCACCTTGTACGTCCTTGTAAGCAACCAAATATTTAATCTCCGATACACCAGAGCCGCCCCTGATGAAAAGATAGTCTATTAGGTTTGTAAAACTGCCGTGGATATTGGTCCTGGGACTTAAAAGCTTCAAGCTCACAGGCACCTCTGTGTCGTCGGTCTCAGAGAACGCAACAAAATCCTCGATAGGTAGCGTGCCCCCCACACGACCAGAAATCTGCTTACCTCCCGTAAGCGCGGCCATAAAACTTTCAAACACGAACCCAGCAGAGGATTCATTATAGTCGTTAAGACAAGCCATAAGTGCCTCAATGATCTGCAACATATTAAGAACGGTATTGAGCTTGCCGCCGGGCGCTTTTCTCAACGCCTGCTCGGGGTCTAAGAAAGAATTGACATGCTGAATTCTGGCTCTGATATCTGGCTCTCTTGTGATTGAGTCAAAAATTCTAGTAATAGCAATTCGGGACTGACTGGTAGGGTCGCCCCACGCTTCGGTCGGGACAAGCTTTGGAAAGGGAATACTGAAATTAACTTGTCCGCCGTCTGAAACTGGTGGCGTTTCTTCGATCAACGAAGATGCTTGGGGTATGCTATCCATTATCTCCTCAATCATCTCCATCAAGAGATTGGGAGTGATGGCCAGCTTCTTTTCGTATTCTTCTTTTAAAATCTTTTGTAAATCTGACATTGTGTTTCCTTAGACTATAACGTCTGCAATACCGTACTCAACCGCTTCTTCTGCTGATAAATAGATATTAACTTTACGTTCCAGCATTTTTTTAAGCTTAGATTTTGTTAATTTGGTTTCAGAAACCAAACAATCAATATACATTTCTTGTAAGTTCTCGATTGCACCCATTTCATTAATCATATCATGGAGGCTTCCTTGATTACCTCCCATCACAGCATGAAGCATTACTCGACAGTTTTTACCAATATATCTGTGGCCTTTTGTTCCAGCGGCCAAAATCAAAACACCAGCGGACATTACTTTGCCCAAACCGACCGTGTGGATTTCCGTCTCCTCTCTAACGATGCGCATCAAATCATAGAGCGCAAACATATCATCAGCGTTGCCCCCATACGTTGAAAGATAAAATAAAATGGGCTGATGTGTTTTAGGGTCCGGGTCCATGTGGTTTAATTCATTTAAATAAATCAATGCATGGCTGATCTCTGCGATCTTTTCTGCCTCAAGCTCCGCAAACAAGCCAATAGTTCTTAAGTCCGGCTCTTGCTTGAGGATTTGGGATATTAATTCTTCTTCATCGCCTCTGAACAATCCTCTAAGTTTCTTAAACATCAAAAATCCCTCACTTTGAATAAGCATTAATAATTAGGTCTCTATTTTGTTCTAGGAACTTCATTCCAGATTCCCAATCTTCATAGTCAATCACTTCATGAAAAAAAGTAGGGTGCAAACCCAATAATTGATCAATTGATTTTGTTTTAAAGTTTTTGATTTCAGTCTCAAAATTGTTCTCGTAAATCTTGATGTTGCTATCTGACAATCCTTTTTCATGCAGATCTTTTAAACACAGCGCCTTTGATACCTCGTAGCACTCTAAGGCGCGAGTTAAAAGAAACAAACTAAAAACATTCGCTGTTTGCAAAAGAATCACACTCAATCGGCTGGACTGTAAATAGTAAAATGTCTTGCACGTCACATAGCCAAACACATACATTAAAAACATTGCGGCATAAGTCATTCTTACTACCCCCTAAAAAAATAACCACCGGCTATGGAAGGCCAGTGGTTATATTTTAACACTCTCGTATTGTTTTGTCAACTACTTTGTTAGTCTTTTCATAATTCTTTCAGCTAGCTGATCGACCACTTCGGCTTGACTTGCTTCACGTTGAAGGCGCGCGGCAACGCGGCGGGCAACTTCAGCAACAATGTCATCTTCATTGGCTTCGGCGAGATCTTCGTCAGCTTCAGTGAGATCTTCGTCGGCTTCAGCCAATTCTTCCTCACCTTCTTCCAATCCTACACCAAGTTCTTCAGGTTCACCTCCTTCTGGGCCAGCAGGCTCTAGTGTAGGCTCATCAAGGGGATCGTCAAGGGGAGGCTCTTCAACCGGCTCAACTTCTCCGGTGGGCTCTCCTTCGACTTCCATATCAACGCCGAGAACTTCTTTGGCGAGCACGCTCACCTCTTTCATAAACTCGGAAAATTTGTCGACCAATTCCGGGTCGGCTTCCTCAACGGGGACGCCTTCGGGTTCGACACCCACTTCCTCGGGTTCAAGATCGCCCACGTCCATCACATCGACGGCCTCTTCACCTGGCAACGGCTCATCGAGTTCTTCGTCGCGATCACCGGGCATGCTATAGGTGCCTTCTTCAAGGTCTGGGTCAGTAGCCATTTCTTCAATTCTTTCATCACTTATTGGATGCATTTCAGCGAGCTTCATGAAGCGGCGAAGTTCGCTCTCTGTTAACAAAGTCTTACGAGCCATTATAATAATCTCCTTGTTTATTTACATAAACTCAACAATAAATAGTAATGCGAATCCAAAGAAGCCTAAAAGTTAATAAGGTTTTTCCCGTAGATGTTTTTTTAGCTTAGCAAATGCTTTAGTTTCTATTTGTTTTACTCTCGCAAAAGAAATATCCAGGCGTTCTGCTATCTCTCTAAGGGTCATTGGTTTTTGATCATTATTGTAAATAGCTATCAAGGTACAATTGTTGTCTTTTGAATAATCTACCCACATTCTACAATCATTTAAATGGCATTCGATATCTGAATCTTTACAGTGGCGCGCACAGATTGTTAGCCCATCATAGTTTTTCATAGCTCGGGATGTTCCTGTTCTATCAAATCAAAAATGTTTTCAATATCGCCGTCGTTTAACCCTAGGTCATTTAACTTTTCTTGGCCCTTGGCGCGCAATCGTTTAGACTTCTTTTTTAGTTTCTGCGACTGTTCTTTCACACTATCAACATATTGTTGCAACACAGGATCATCTTCAATATAACCAGTAATAATAGCTCTAAAAAACTTTGATTGTTTAAAACCATCATGTTTTAGTTTAAGTATCAACTTGGCATGCCGATGCTCATTTTCTGTAAAGACTATTCGTTTATTTAATTTGCCGTAATCCACTTCATTTTCTTTATTCATTACCACTTCCTCGACAGAATGTGTGTTCTGCTCTCGGATAAACCGGATGTAGTCTGTCTTACAAACTTTGCTTTGGCTTGAAGCTCGGAGATATTGCGTGCTCCAGAATACGACAGGCCAGAGCGAATACCTCGTTCCAAATCTTCTAAAATAGCGCCAACAGACCCGCGATACGGAACGCGGGTGGCGACACCCTCAAATGATGAATACTTGCCGCGCCATTCCACTTGTGCTTCTTTGCTGGCCATGCCCCGATAAGATTTCCACTGGATGCCATCGGGATCTTTATATACTGCACCGGGGGTCTCATCGGTTCCCGACAACAAAGAGCCAACCATAACTGCGTCGGCTCCTGCGGCTAGCGCTTTAACCATATCGCCAGAGTTCTTAATGCCCCCATCTGCAATAATCTTTACATCTCGGTCGGTCTTCGCACACTCAAAGATTGTTTGTAAGCCTGGGAGGCCATGGCCCGTCTGGATGCGTGTGGAACAAATAGAACCACCGCCAATATTACAACGCACGCTATCGGCACCCCAATCTGCGAGATCGTTAACACCTTCAAGTGTTGCAACATTACCGGCCATGATATGAATTCTATCTTCAAACTCATTGCGAAGCGCTTCCAAAGCGTCTTTCATCATCGCATGATGGCCGTGTGCTACATCTATGCACAAAAAGCCAACCCCTGCATTATATAACGCGCGGGCTCTCTCTAAGTAGTCTCCTCCGATCCCAATAGCAGCGCCAACTAGGTCCTGGGCCTCGCTGTGAATGATAAATTTTGCCAACTCTGCGCGTTGGCTTTCAACAGTGTTATAACGATGGATTACTGCGGTTGCTCCATGATTGCTCATTGCCATAGCCATGCGATTTTCTGATACAGTATCCATCGGAGAAGCAATCACCGGCAAAGACAACATCACATTTTTACCTAAGTCAACAGAGATATTAATTTCTGATCGCGAACGAATATCCGAGTATTGAGGCAACAATAAAACATCATCATAAGAATAAGTGAGATTCATTATTTCTCTCTCTCGACAAAGTTCTTAATATCTTTTGAAAAATACCAAGTCTTATTATTTGGCGGCACGGGGTCTTCTAAAATACGAACTTTAGACTTTACAAGACCTGTCTTGATAGATGCGATAGTTGGCACTCCGTTGATTTTAATAATTTTATCTAAATCTTCGGCATCCTCTACATTAAAAGCAAAAAAATGAATATTGTTTTTATCTTCATATTCATCTGAAATATCGACATAATATTCATGAAGATGGTGACAATATTCACATCCGTTAGAGTAAAACTTTACAACACACAGCGCCTCTTCATCAATAGATTCTTTTACTAATTTTCGAAGAGCCTTCTCGGATATTCTATTTACCGGCATCAATCAGTGCCTCCAATCGGGCACGTTCCTTGACAGCACCGACACCTTTGCCCAAGCGATAATCAAGGGCGCGCAATTGTTGCTGTGAGGTGAGTTTGTTACGAATTTCGGTTCGCTCGGCTGATCGCGCGCGAAGTTCGTCGCGGCGGGCTAGCCCTCTATTGATTCTTCTCTGTCCCATTTAACACCTCCTGTGTTTTCTTAATGCAATCTGGGCAAAATAATGTGACTGATTCTTCTTGTTCTCGTACCACCACCTTCCAAGAGAATACCATATCCCTATTCGTCTTGTCAAACGGTTCCTTACACACAGAACATTTATGAGGTATTTTACCAAACATAAATAACTTATCCGCCATTACCTGTTCGCTATCGCCCTTTCGGCGTTTAGCGTCGATTGTTCTGCGTTGCTTGCGGTTCATTGTTCTTTCTCTTTATTGTTTTGTCTGTTATGCGAGAGTATTATATAGTGGCTTGTGTTCTCGAATAGAGCGTATTATGTTCGCTCGTTCTCTTTCCAAAAGTAGTTCAGGAGATGTATCCGCTGGATACTCCTCTAACACCGCGAACACGAATGCGTCTTTTCCGTATTTGTTATAGTCTTGTTGGAGGTGTTTGTTTACGTGTGTGTTCTTTCGTAAGTTACGTTTGTGGGATGTCCATCTTCTAGGCCACTGGGTAGATTGCCCAATATACCCCATTCCGTTTATTGTGTTCGTTATTGAGTATATTGCTGCTGGAAGATTTTGGCGGCGATCACGCTGGGCCGTCATGCGCGCCTCTTTGTTGTCTTGATTGTATTGCTTACGCGCTTCTTTGTTGTCTTGATAGTATTGCCGGTCGCGGGCTTTGTACGCTTCTATGTTATCTTGTCTGTGTTGCTTAGAGTACTCATCAATCGCCTCTTTGTTGTCTTGATAATGTTGCTTTCTGTACGCAGCAATCGCTTCTTTGTTGTCTTGTCTGTGTTGCTTCATGTACTCACGGCGCGCCTCTTTGTTGTCTTGATAATATTGCGCGTTGTGCGCGCTGAAGCACGTCTTACATCGAGCGGAGAAGTAAGGGCCGGTCTTGTAGTATTCACCAATCGGCTTTACTTCACCACATATATTACAAGTCTTATTCAACCCGTGCTCCCAAGCGCTCCATCGCCGCGATCACTAATCGTCATCGGATAGTCATATAGACCACCCTCGGTGCGTTCAATCGCACGGAAATGCACGACTGGAATCAACACAACTTGGGCGATCTTCATACCAGCAGCAATAAACTGTGGCTCTCTTCCGACGTTGTGGAGATTAACGAACACCTCTCCGTTATAACCAGAGTCGATGACGCAAGCTCCCACAAGCAAGTGCTTCTTGGCAGCATTACCAGACCGATTCTTTACTTCAAGCATATATCCGTGTGGAACGCCAAACTTAAGACCGGTCGAAAAGATGCCTGATGCGCCAGCCTTCAACCACGTTCCTGCTTCACTCCCCTCTTCGGGAGAATAAAACAGATCCATACCTGCATCTGATGGATTTGCACGATCAGGTGTGCGGGCGTTGTGCCGCACCTTCGAGTACTCAAGAATCACCAGATTCTCCTGTGAGAAGGTTATAGTTATCTACAACCTCATCAATACTAATCTTGCCCTTAAAAAGCCGAAAAGCCTTGACTGCTGCTCGAATCTCGTCGGTCGTAAGCCAGCGGTTCTCTCGGAACTCCGTGCGGAGTTCGCGCTTCTGCTCCTTGTATGGTTCCATCGCTTCTTCGATGGCGTTAAGTGAACGGATATATTCC
>NZER01000494.1 GCA_002690445.1 Candidatus Pacearchaeota archaeon | reverse complement strand
TCTGCTGTCAAGTTCATACCTTTATCCCATTTTTTTCCAACTAAATCTTCTATCTCATACCCTTCTTCTTTTAATTCTTTTTTAAGTTTATCTATTCTAGTTTGTTCCGCTTTAGTAAGCTTAGCTCCTGCACGTTGATTAGTTTCTATCCTATTTATCTCATTGAGTTTTCCTTCAGGAGTATTAATTACTAATTCCCCAGTTTTTGGATCTACTTTGTCTAATCTTTCAAATCCTTTTTCTATTTGTTTCCTACCTCTTTCAGGTTTAGGTTTAACTTTTCCAC
Source organism: Candidatus Pacearchaeota archaeon (assembly GCA_002690445.1). The sequence goes on along the minus strand of NZER01000494.1, from coordinate 8,427 downwards.
TAGGTACTTCACCTACAGCAAAAGCCATTTTTCGTGCACCTATACTCTCTTTACCTTCTTTAGCTTTTAATCCGTAATCTTTTACAAAATCATAAACATCTTTTCCACTACCAAAATAAGCTTTTTCAAAACCATGTTTCTTGTAAATACCATCTTCCCAGTTACGACCAATATCTTCAAACATAGTTTCATTACCCTTAGGTTTGGATTTAGGTTTGTATTCTATTCTCCCATCAATTATAGCATCTGCAAATACATTAATCCATTCTTCTGTAAGTTTATCCCTTTGATATTCCTCTTTTAATTCTAAATCTTCTTTAAGTATTTCAAGCTCTTCATGATTTAAAGTTTCGATAAATTCTTTAATTAATTTTTCACGAGTTGCTTTATCTTTAAATTCATACTTAGTTATAGCATGTAATGCTTCATGGTGCCCTATTGATATCTTCCCCACATGCATAGCCCACTCTTTATTTATAACTATTTCTCCAGTACCCCTATCAGTAAAAAACCCTTCAGATCGCGCTGTTTCCAGATTAACTCCAGCTTCTTTAGCTTTTTCTAAATACTCAGCACCGTTCTTTGCAACCGTTGTTTTATAACCACCTTTCTTACCTAAACTTTCGGCAAAATGGATACCTCTATCAATTCCTTTACCCATGACCTTAATGGCATCAGCGTGTATTTCATCCCATTCTTTATTTAACTTTTCTAATTCTAATTCTTTTTCAGCCAATACTTTTTCATGCCACTTAGTACCTTTATTTACTGATTCATTTAATTTCTTTACTTCTTTATTAAGACGTTGTCTTTCCTTATCAACATCCATCAATCTATCCCTTACTTTACCCTTAACACCAATTGAGTCATAGTATCTCCTGGCTTGTTTTGAGGTTACTTTATATTGCTCCATTAAAGCATCACTTTTAACACCATCAAAACCAGGTGAGTCTGCAAAATATTCCCTCATAGAGTTTTTCAATAGAGTACTGTTACCGTCCCTACCCATAAACTCGAACTCGGCATTAGTTAATTCTTCACCTGCTTTTATTTTTCTAGCAATATTGTTAGCTTCTTTTTCAATTTCCCTAGATTTTTTACCACCCCTATTGTTTATTTGTCCTTTAGTAAGTTGCAATTCATTTCTAAAACTTGCTTCTTTATAAGCTCTCTCTAATTTATCAAGTTTTTCGTAATTTTCTGGAGTTTTATTCTTAGAAATCTCTTCTTTTAAATTAGCTTTTTCTCTAGCATAAGCACTTTCAATATCTTTTCCTTGATCTGTTAACTGATCTATGTTTAATTTTTTACCTTCAGTAACACCTAAAGTTTTAAACGCAGCTCTTGATTCTGGAGTTGAATCCTTCCAACTTAATATTTCGCGTTCTAATGTTCTATAGAAATTTTTAGTAGCTTTACCAGGATTAGTTAAAGTACTACTATAACCCAACGCAAACATTTGTGTCCATGTAATTAATGCTTTCTCAGGGTCAGTGGCGTTTTTAAAAGCTCCTCCAAAATCACCAGTAGAAACCCATTCATCAAACATCTCAGCAGCCCCTAACAAAGCTGTTGAAGTTGTAGCACTAGCAGCTCTTCTAGCTGTACCAAAACCAAACTTAGCAGCAGCGCGTTTATTTATTACATTAGCAAATCTACCGTATACACTAGCTATACCCTTTTCCATTAATTGACCTGTTATTCCTCCTCCAACACCCATTGCTGCCCAAAACTTCCAACCCATAGGATCCGCGCGTCTTGTATGGTGCGCTAATGCATCAACACCCATACCAACAGCAAACTCATTTACCATATGTTCACTACCCTTTAAAAATTTAGGTCCGTACCTTGAAGCCTTTAACCATTTATTAGCTTTACGAACATGTTTAAACATTTTAGGTATTTTCGCTAAAGTCTTTACACTACCAGCACCTGGTTTTCTTAATACGGCCATTTCTACCATAAAAGGTGTTAACGCCCCAAGACCTTCATTAACTAAATCAAATGTTCGTTCTTCCAATCTTGCTTTATCATTTTCATCTAGTTTAAAAACTCCAAGATCCTTTGTAGCATTAGCAAATGACTTAGCTATAGCATCACCATGTTCGAATTCCTCTTGAACAGTAGCTTCTAATAATCCTTTCCAATAATTATCATACCATCCAGTTCGCTCGAGAGTTAGTGGATCGTAATTTAATTGTAACGCTGAATTATAAGCTTTAAATTCTGCTAATTTTTTGTTCCAAGCTATTGCTTCTTCTGAATTACCAGGAAGAGGGGTTAATACTTCTTCTGCTTTACCAGTCTCAGAAAGTCTCCTTAGTTTTTGAAAATCTACACTAATAGCATCGTCACCACCAGCTTTAAAGAATTTATCCCACTGATTAGTTTGTTTAGTTATTTCATCTTGACCACTCCTACCCTGTATTCTACCTTTCAACGCCATTGCTGGATTAAGAAACTCTTTCCAATTTAGATCCATCCATCCTGCACTGTGATCATCAGGATCTCTTAATGAGTTTAATACTTTAGAATACCAACTCATATTATCTGCAACATGTTTTTCTTTATCTGAAATTCTTTTACCTAATCCCTTTAATTCATAAAATAGTCTAGTGGTGGCTTTTTGTATTTCATCTTCATCGTTAGTTGCTAAAATACGATCTCTTTCCTTATTTTGTTTATCTTCATCATCTAATGCAGTTTGGGAAGCTTTTTCTCTTGAAACATATTTTTTTGTTTCTGGATCCCACAATTTTTTAACTTTTCCATCTCCACCAAATATACCATTATACGCTGTCTCCCACTTTTCCTTTGCAAGACTAGCTTCAGGTGATTCAGCTCCATGAATACTAACAGTTTCGTCATATTCATCCATTAAACTCCTTACGTTTTTATGTTCTTGTGGTAAATAAAAATCTCCGAAATGTTTAGCTTCTTCAGATGCTTTATCTAAAGCCATAGCATGATCCTCTATAGTTGCTCTTTCAGGATTAAAATCAGTTATTTCGTTTATTATATCTTCATAATCTTTTTGAAAGAGAGTGTTTGCTGTTTGCGTGTTATGCATTTCTTTAGCATCTTCAACCCTGAGTTCCCAGGCCTCCTCCATATTTAACCCTTCATATTCTGGTTCATCTTTTAAGCCTGGAGTTTTACCATCACCCTCCCATTCTTTTCTAAAACTAGCTATTAAGTGACTTGGTATTTTTTTCTTCATATCCATTGACCACTCCATTGCTGGAACAACATTTCCTTGCACCAATTCTTCTATTTTCCCTCCAAATGAATCACCCCAAGCTTCTTTTTGCCAAGGATAAACACCACCAGCCCACTCTAAAGGATTAAATCCTTTTTGAAGTGGACCAAACCATTTATGAACTGTTATAAAATTATCACCTAATTCTTGTATTGGACTTTCTAGTTCTCCGGTATCATAAGCAAAACCCTTATCAAAAAGATCATCACCATAATTAGCTGCTAGTGCTTTTACACTTACATTTTCAAGAATATCAAGTCGTTCACCTTCTGGATCTGGGTTATCAGGACTTTCATAATGAGCATCTATATCACGTTGAATCTCCTCTACATCTCTAGATGTTTTACCGAATAACCAGGATGGAAGTACAACTTCACCGCCAAATGCAGTATATTGTATGTTATTTGCACTTTCTAATTCTTGTAGTAATTCTTTTTCTTTAGATTTCCAAGCTCCAGTACCCCCTGAAACTTTATTTAAATCAACGGAAGATGACTTATTAGCTTGTTTTCTCTCATCTAATTTTTCTTTTCTAGTAACTCTATTTCCATCATTAAGTTCTCCACCTAATTCAATATATGATGATTCACTTGATTTACTATCAAATATATCCCATTGTTCGTCATTCCATTTATCTACATCTTCACCAAACTCATCTAACCACATGTTTGTATTCCAATCTTTTTTTGGAATTTCTTTCCTAGTATCTTGTTTTAAGCTTGATAAACTTTCATCTTTTAAACCAGTAAATTCCCCTATTCCTTTATTGTACGCGTTAACTCTTCTATTACGTTCAACCTTAATATCATTGCTAAATACTTCATGAGATCTAGATCTAACTTCTTTAACATCTTTATTAGTTTTTAAATATTGCTGAATATTCATATCTTTAGATTCAGCATGCCCCTTTAACTGATCGTAAGTAACAAACAATTTTTCATCATCTTCTGTCATGTACATAAACATAGCGTCGCTAGACATAAGCGGGTCAGTATAACTATTTCCGTTTGACATATTTAAGGTAATTTTTTTAGTTTTTCTTCTTCAATTTTTTCTATGGCCTGCTCTTGTGGACTTGGTCCTTCTGGATCAATTCCTTCAGCACCCAAATATTCTCCTTTTAATCTCATCATCTCCGGGACCATATTTTTACTTACTTTCTTTATGGTTCCATCTGGTAATTTAAACATGAATCTTTCATCACCTCTTGTATAACTTTCTAATTTCATTAATTCAGTTTGCTTATCATGATCAAAGATTCCTTGTTGCTTAAGTGATCCTCTTTCATACTCATCTTTTACTTTGGCTTCCCGTAATTCTCCAATTCTATTAACATCTGCTCTGCTTTTTTCAGTATTTGATTCTGAAAGGACTATTGTTTTAATTAATTTATTCACTGCATCTGGATCTGATAGATCCCATACTTGATTTGGATCTGGAGTGAATGATAATTCTTGCAAATCTGCATCATATTCACCTGTCTTTAGAATTAATCTACCATTTTCTATTACCGCCTCAGGATACGAAGTTCCATTTATTTTTATACGTTTAAAATAACTAGCATCCTTATCTTTTATTGCTTGGTCAACACCACTCAATACATTTACAGTTCTATCACTGTTAAAAGGTACACCATAATAACTTAATCCACCATCTTTACCTACGTCTTTACCACTTCCACCACTTCCACCTCTAGAAACCTCACCAGTACCTAATACCCTTACACCTTGGCTTAATACATTATCTTGTATAGATTTTTCTGCTAATTCCATCTTTGCTTGTGTTGAAAACTTATCATGGTCCCAGGGTTCGTCATGTCCTAACACATCGTGCCATACAACTTCCATGTATTCAGTATTTTTAACTAATGGATCCATTTGCCCTCTATCTACAACCGCTTGTATGGCTGCATTTTTTTGTTGCGGCGTCATGGATTTAGTTTTAACCTTAACACCATTTCTAGTTTCAAATTTATAAGTAAAAAAATCCATTTCCCCCTTTTCACCTAATACATTTTCTGAAGCAGCTTTTAAATGACCATCAACTTCTGGTACTTTCCTTAACCATTCTTTAGGGTAATTAAGAAATTCATCAGTATTAAACGATGCTGCTGGATCAATGCTGTTATCTTTATTTTTTCCTTCAGATGAATGTAATATTAATTGATCATCTTTATTCTTAACAAAACCAATATTTCCTTCATTATGATAAAACTTGAACAATAACTTTTGTTGCGCTGTAGGTACTAGTGAACTAATTGAACCAGGTTCACCCGCTGGAATTTTAAGACTTTCTTGTAAGTCCTCTGTTAATTTTATTAAAGCTCCTGAAACAACTGAAATTTTATCAATACCTTCACTAATCATAGCCAAAGCTTTCCCCCCTTCCGATGCTGAAACGTAACCGTCTTCATTTGGGTTTTTATCCATTGCATTTTTTATTGCTATGTATTTATCCATTTCATTATAAAGATAACTATTCATGTTTTTGTCAAAAGTAGGTCGCCCAGTTTCTTTTATATCTGCAATTTTTTTGTAGGCATTTATTGAAAACTGTTTTTGTGATTCCCTGAGCGCGTCTTGTGTTTGCCGTTCATTAGCAAAATACGATGCTATACCAGCTGCACCCACCATTAAATCTTGCTGCATTTTTTGTTGAAAAGCATAATTATCTTCGTAGCTCCTATCTAAAATTAATTGCGGATTTGTATATGCATTACCTGTTTTTTTACCATTCGACATTTTTTATATTTTTTTAAATGTAACATCTAATTTAGAATAATCAACTCTATCATATCCATCAGGGTGTTCTATAACTGCTTCTTTTGGTATTTCATCTGACATAACACCTTGCCAAACCCCTTCACCAAATTCTTTATTTATATATTCAAAAGTATATATTTTAAAACCATTAGGTGAATACCCTATTAATTTTATATTTCTTTTTAATCTTCGATCAGAACCAGCAGCACCACCTACTATACTACCAAACATCTGAGCACCACCAGTTATAGCACCAAGCATCATTTTTGTACCTTCCCTTCTTTTATCTTCGTAGTACATTTCCTTTTGTTCTTCATTTTGCATCATCGCAGCCGTTCTAGCTAATTCATTCATCTCTCTTTGTTCTTGAGCTTGGAAAACAAATGCCTTTCCAGCCGCCTGAAGTTTAGCAGCTTCCATCGCGCCTTGTGCCCTTAGTTTTTCATTACCAGCCTCTTGTTGTTCTATATTAGCTGAAATACCTCTTTTACTCTTTAAAGCTGCTTGAGCTAGTGCTGTGGCTCCCCCTGCCCCACCACCTGTAGCTCTTATTGTATCTAGAGTATTTGCTAGAGCTATATCCGCTTCTTCAGCTTGCATTTCTGCGGCTTGTGTTGCTACACTTAGGTTAGCAAACTCATTAGTAACATCTTCATAAGGATTAACTATATCTTGCCTAGTATTTTGTAAATTTTTTAATTGTTCCGCGTACATGTCTGCATCTGCTGAAGCTTGATCTCTCCTGTCTTTAGCTTTGTTGGATTCGTGTTTTCCAGCAGCAACGCCTGCTGTTGTAGTTACAGATGCCGCTGCACCTGCCGCTATTATCACTGCTACTGGTATTGCCATAATTTTAAATTTTAATTAGTTTATATTTATTAATGCGCTGATGTTGAAAAATTAGAAGATACTGAAAATAACTCCTTAGATCCACCAAGCTCTGTTGTGGCATCTGTTGACAATTTAACTGTCACAAAATAACCTTTTACACCACTCATACTTTCTCCATAAACAACCTCACCCGCTCTTGCTGCGCTGTTATTGACTAAGTTAGCAGTATATTTATTTTCTTTTCTATTAAATCCTGCTCTATACGTTATACCATTCTCAGTATAAACTCCTTCATCGTAACTATATATAACTTTAGCTTGATCTTGGTTTTCACCATATATATTATCAACACCCTCTTTATCTGATACTAAAGAATTAACCTCCCAACCATTACTACCTTCATAATTTATTGTTTGAAAATTCTTAGATGTTGATATATCAGGGTTAAATACCAGTGTTATATTAGCTTCATCCTTACCAAGTCCATAAAAGTTACTTCTATTATTTGGAGTTGACTCATCGTAGTGTTTGTATATAGAAGCGTTACGAAATGAATAATAATTACTTTTTAAACTACCTATTTGATCTGGGTGATATGTATAAAAACTAACCCACCCATTTATAGATTCTTCAAAAGCAATTGTAGCGTAATCATATGAAGGGCAAACCTCAAATTCTCGCCCAAACGTAGTACCTATTCTACTAGCCGGACCATGTTGCATTGATAGTACATAATTTTGGTTACGACTATCCCATGTACCTAGTATCTTACTTTTAACAAATTTTACAATATTTACTTGTGTATATTGTGCTAGATCAAAACCACTTGGTTGTAATAAATCTGTGTTTAATTGTGATAATATTATTGAATATTGCTTACCAAACGATGTAGTACCAATCTCTACAACGTCTATTATATATGCATAATCCCCCGTTTCTATATCTATTATAGGTGTACCATCTGTTAATTCTAATCCAGCACCAATCTGTATTGAACAAGGATTATTGTTTGCAAGTACTGTTGAAATAACAATAGGTAAACCTTCTGGCTTTAGCATAATAGTAATATCAAGTGGTTCACAATTATTTAAAGTATGTTTAACCCAGTCTTCAGATATACTACTTAAGTAATCTTTAAAATAATCCCGCATTCCGTATGATGAAATCTCTGTTATACCATCTCTAGATAATCTTAGTATAACACCCCTATCTTTATCAGCAAAATATTTTCTAAAACCACTAATTGCAAAAGATTCTGGATTCCTACTAATACCGTATTCTCCAAGATAGGGTTCCGTTTGTCCTATAACTAAACTTTGTGGAGCCACAGTCACACCTTCAGATGAATATATGATACTTTTATTCATTGGGGCTTTACTGATTTTACTTTCTTGGAATATAATTAGATCTGATTCTGTTGAATGTATTTTTTGTATGGATCCATTAATTGGATCTAAACTCCTAGTTATCGCTTGTCCAGTTGGGAATGAGTTTGTGTTGTTTATACCTGTTCTAGAATTATATATACCTGAATATATTAAAGAACTTGATTTGTTAATCTGATTTGGTTTATCT
>NZER01000493.1 GCA_002690445.1 Candidatus Pacearchaeota archaeon | reverse complement strand
GTGGGGGTGGTTCTGGCGGGATTGAGAGGGGCGGCGGGGTGGGGGGGGGGGGGGGTTAGGGGGGGTTTAGATGGATAATTTTTCTCCATATTTTTTTGAGCAAGGTGAAATTATGGGACGTGCTCTTAGAAATAATGTAGATTTCGAAAAATTTGTAGATGAGAAAGGATTTTCTTTGAGGGAGGCAGCTGGTGATTGGGCGATTTCTATTAGAAGACATGATTTTGTTAGACAAGGGAAAGGGGAGCATAATTACAATAGCGAAGTTGTAGATCCGATGTGTGAGAATCATATGGGGCCTCCGGATAGAGATTATCTTCAAGTAGCTAAACAAGTGCAGACTTTTCGTTGGGCAATGAGACTTTATCTTGCTTCGAGAAATTATTTGAGGGGTCTTTATGGAGAAGATGATACAGAATGAAAATCTTTATTGGATGTAGCAAATATTTTTATAGCAGGGTTAATGAGATAAAAAGTTTTTTAGAAGCAAAAGGCCATGAGATTACATTACCAAATTGCTTTGATAATCCTTTTGAAGAAGAACAGGTTAGAAAGGTAGGTGCAGAGGAACATATGAGATGGAAGTGTAAGATGATGAAAACACATGGGTCTAATATAAAAAAACAAGATGCTATTTTAATTTTGAATTTTGAAAAAAATGGGATTCCGAATTATATTGGTGGTGCTACATTTATGGAAGTGATTAAGGCTTGGGAGTTTGGAAAGAAGATATTTTTTTATAATCCCCTTCCTAATTGTTCGTTTACAGATGAATTAAAAGGAATGTCCCTTCTTGTGATAAATGAGAATTTGGATTTAATAAAATGATACAAAATGAAAACATGCCGTGGTGTGAGAAGCATAGAGCAAACTGTTTTGTAGATGTGAAGGGGCAGGAGTTGGCTATTGATAAGTTGAAAGTGTTTTTGAAGAATTTTCCGCAGAAAAAGGCGGTTGTGCTGCACGGGGCACCTGGGACTGGGAAGACAAGTTTAGCTTATGCAATTGCTTTTGAATTAGATGCTGAAATTTTGGAATTGAATGCAAGTGATTTGCGGAATAAGAAAAAAGTAGCTGAGATTATTGGGAATGCAGCTAAGCAGAGGAGTTTGTTTAAGAAGAATAAGATTTTGTTAGTTGATGAGGTGGATGGGATTTCAGCGCGGGATAGGGGGGGGTTGGGGGAGTTGCTGGTGATTTTGGAGGTTTCTGCTTTTCCTGTGATTATTACTGCGAATGATATTTGGCAGCGGAAGTTTAATTTATTAAGGCAGAAGGCAGAGCTAGTGCAGTTGAAAGAGGTTGATTATAAAATTATTTTAGATGTGTTGCGAAATGTTTGTGCTAAAGAGAGCTGTGCAGTGGCTAATGATGTTTTGACAAGTATTGCAATTAAGGCAAGGGGGGATGTGCGGGCAGCCTTGAATGATTTGCAGATTTTATCAAAAATGGATTCTCCGGATTTAATGAAGGAGGTGGGGGAGAGAAATAAAGAGCAGAGCATTTTTACTGCGTTGCAGCATGTTTTTAAAAATGCAAAGATTGATGATAAAATGATTCGGGTTTTTGATGAAGTTAATATGCCTTTGGATGAAATTTTTCTTTGGATGGAGCATAATATTCCGGCAGAGTATAAGGGGAAGGAGCTTGCGGCAGCTTTTGATGCGTTGAGTATTGCAGATGTTTTTCGGGGGCGGATTATGAGACAGAGGCATTGGCGATTTTTAGTTTATGAGAATTTTTTGCTGGGAGCCGGGATTGCGGGGGTGAAAAGTTATAATCGAGCAGGATTTACAAAATATCAAAAGCCGACGAGAATTTTGAAGATTTGGCTGAAAAATCAGAGGACAGCGAAACAAAAAACAATTTGCCAGAAATTTGCTAAGTATACGCATATTTCTACAAAGCAAGCAATGAAAGACTGGTTGATGCTGAGGCTGCTTTTGCGCGACCATGGGATTAGGGAGAGATTAAAATTAAGTGAGGATGAAATCGGATATTTGGATAAGCCTGTTGTGAGTTAAAATGAAATTTATTGAAAGACCTGGGTTTGTTGAAAAGAGGAAGGCAGAGAGATTTGCAGAGTGGGATGAGAAGTTTGGAGCAGGGAAGTGGGGTTTTGTTTGGAAATTTGGTGAGGGAATACTTGATTTTGAACAGGCTTGTGGAGTTTATGAAGCTGCTTATTTTGTAGATTCTTTTAGAAGAAAAGAGTTGTGGAAGCACTTGTTTTCAGTTGCAAGTAATTTTTATGATAATGCTGAGAGTAATGTGAATTCTGGGTTGAAGTATACAGTTCAGGAAGCAGAGTCAACACATCTCCAGGATATTGCTGTGAGGAGGGTGGGGGTTTTGCGGGGGTGGGAGCTTAATAAAAATGGGAGGTTAGTGCAGATTCGCGGACAAGAGACAGAGGGTCATTTGCTTATGCCGGGCATAGTTAAATTTTATTCTCCGGAACTGATAATTAAACCAGATATTTCTCCGTGGTGGGCTAATGATGATTCTGTTGAAGCGTTTTATCAGAATAATAGGTGGCTAGCTGTTGATATGTAATTTTTAGAAAAATATCAGTTTGTGCCTTTGGTTTCGCAGATTAATATAACCCCACCCGCCCCCCCGAGATACGCGAAACCAAATTATTTAATTTTCTAGGGTTTGGAGGGATAAGTTCTAAATACTTGTTTTGCATTTTTGTTTGATGAATAAAAAACAAATGTTAGAAAGTGTTAGAGAATCTTTGTTGCGTTTTGGTATTGGAAATTATGAAAAGAGAATTTTGAGAGTGATGTTTGAGGTGGATAGAAAGGATTTTGTTGGAGCTGAATTTGACAAAGAGGTTTATGTTGACTCTCCTTTGCCAACTGAAGAAGGGCAGACAATTTCTCAGCCAAGCACTGTTGCGAGAATGCTGCAGTTGTTGGAATTGAAAGATGGTGATAGGGTTTTGGAGGTGGGGGCTGGGAGCGGGTGGAATGCAGCTTTGATGGGGAAGCGGGTTGGGAGGGCGGGGCGGGTGTTGGGGGTGGAGGTGGTGGGTTCTTTAGTTAGAAAAGCGCAAGAACGAATTAGGAGATTAGGAATAGAAAATGTAGAAATTAGGGATGGGGATTTTAGGGAGTTGGAAGAGAGATTTAATAAAATAATTTTTACTGCAGGAATTTCTGGAGAAGAGCAGGAAAAGTTTATTATAGGTTATGCAAGAGAGCATTTGGAAAAGGGCGGGAAGCTGATTTGTCCGTATCATGTTGGGCCGTTGTTGATTTTGAGTAGTTTTGATGGGAAGATTAAGAAGGATTATACGCAGGAAGAGTATCAGTTTGTGCCTTTGGTTTTATGATTTGGTGGTATCCCATATTATCTAAGGCATTTACTAATTCAGAAGGTAAGTTTCTTTCTGCAGGTTGTGATGTAATTTCAACAATGTGCATATAAGGTCTTCTTACGCCATCCTTTTTGTTTTTTTCTAATTACCCTAATGTCTCCTGTTTCTTTTTCAGTTATATCTAGTGAACAATAAACTCCATTAGAACCATAAAGTTCTCTTCTACCCTTTCTTTTAAAAGTGTTGCTATCTAGGCTCTGTCCGGAATGAATATTTTTGTGATTTTAAAAATACCCACTATATAGACTTTCACTTCGTTCTCGTCGAGAACCCAATTCGCGTTTAGGTTTTTTTATTTGGCGTTTATTTTAGTCAAAACCTAAGCGCTCACCCTTCCCGCCACCCCTCAAAATTTTATTAAAATCACAAACACCGGACAGAGCCGCTATCTAACCAAGGAATTAGCTTATCTTTTGGAGAGTCTTCTGTATGTGGGTCTTGAAAATGATGTAGGACTTGTCCATCTTAGCTGCAAAATGAGTTGTTCTTTTTAAGCTCATAAATGGTGTAAATAAGTATCAGTTAAAAAAGATTATTGTTGTATAAGAGATATATTAAACTACTTAAATAGTATCATTTTCTTCAGAATTTTCTGGTGATGGTTTTTCTGCTGGTTGTTCTGTTGTTTTCTCACTATCCAAAACTTCAAACTTGCCGAACTTGCCTGTTGTAATTTGTTTCTCGCCTTTGAATTCAGAACAGTAGCCGTTTGTGATGTGGAGAGTCATGCCTTGTTTGATTTTTTCTATGTCTTCGTTCCAGAGAGTCATTTTGATTTCTCCTGAATCATCTTTAACTACGGCGTTTGCTACTTTTAGTGTTTTTCCGAATTTTTCAAATTCACGTGGTTCTTCAACTGAAGTGACTTCAACTGTGACGTCAATGTCGCCTTGTCCTGCGTTAAGTTCTGATATTTTCATTTTATTGATTTTAGCATTGAGCTGATGTGCTTGGTCCTGCAGAAGTGGAATAGCCGAAACCTGGGCTTGGGGATGCAGAATCTAATATTTTTTCACATTCTTCTGGTGCTGTGTTAAAAGCTGAGCAGATTGTTGCGAGGTAGCTTGCAGGGTCTCTTCCACTTTGAGCTATTTGTCCGTTGACTACTAAAGTCGGAGAGCCTCTTACTCCATATCCTTCGCTTAGGGCAGAGTCTGAAGCATAATAACTTTCGGACTTATCTGTAACACAAGAATCTAGTTTTGCTTTGTCTATGCCAGCTGCAGTGAGAGATGCTTCTGTGTCTCCTTTTTTAAGAAATTCTTTTAGATATTTAATATATTTATTTGGTTGTTCTTCTCTTATGCAAATTTGTATTTGTGTTTCTGCTTCTTCTGGCTCGTGTAAGAAGTAGTGAACGAATTTTACAGAGGAATCAATTTTGTCTCCTAATGCTTCAATTGCAGGGATAAAACCTTTTTCTGCCTGAGTTCCGTATGGGCAGTGAGTCATAACGAATAATTCTATTTCTGGTTTATCTGATTTTGTGATTTCTTGAGGTGGTTGAGTTTGAGCAGGTGAATCTTGTGTGATTATGAGGGGAGTCATGCTTCCGAAGTATTGTCCGTCTTTTGTTATGTGAACTTTTGTTTGCTGACCTTGAATTAAAAGAGTTGTTTCATATAGGTTTCCTAGATCTACTGTGTCTACTAATTCCACGTCAATTCCTTGGGAATCTGCAAATTCAATAACTTTTTGTTCTGCGTCACTAACTCCGATAACACCTCCTGTTATGCCGCCAGTTATTCCGCCCCTTGTTACTAGGGAGAGAACTAATAATAGTCCAAGAATAATAGTTGAAATTGCCCAGTAGTTTTGTGAAAGTTTTTTAACTGAATCTTTTGTTTTAGGACTATCTTCTTTGAGTTCTTGTTTAGGTTCTTCTTTTTCGTTTTCCCCTTCCATTTAAATTCTTAATTGTAGTTGTTTATAAATGTTTTGTTGTAATTAGTTTCATGGGATGGTAGTGATTTTGTTTAGGATTCGTAGGCTTTAAATGGGAAGAAAGAGTAGAAGACTCCTGGTTGATTTTTTTGTCTTCTGGTACCTTTTAACATTTGATCTATTAATGCTTGGTGCATTTGCCATACATCTTGTGAGGCTAGTGTGATATTTTTAGGTTCTATTGGATATATAAGATTTCCCTTATGTATCGTCGGTCTAACTACCCCCATTGTTATTTCATCTTTTATGTTTAAGGCAGGATTATGTTCTGGTTTACTTTCAAGTTTTGGTATTGTGATCAGAGCTCCTTTTTTTGTTTGTCTGGTTATTCTTTTAAGATTAATGTTAGAGGATGATAAACTTTCTAGTCTTTTAAATGATCCTCCATAAAATTCTTGATTCCAGTTATGTCTGTACGGAACTGGTTGTCCTGTTTGAAGAAAAAATAAAGTGCAGTGAGTTAATAATGTTTCGCGATAGTGATAATTGGCTATTATTTTCCCTGTTAATTCTTCTTCTGTTGTTCCTATTTTTTTTTGAAATATTCTAACATGACCATCATTCATTAGGGGCATTTGTGTTTCTAAACCTGTTTGAGAATTCCCCCATTCGTGATTCATAAATTCTTTTGTTGGGAAGGATTAAAAAGCATTTGTATGTTCTATCATATATATGGATATAGAGAAAAAAGTCAGAGAGACAATTGGAAAATATAAATTGTTGAGTAAGGAGGACAAGGTAGTTGTGGCTTTGTCGGGAGGGAAGGATTCGACTTCGGTTTTGTATATTCTGAATAAGATGGGTTATGATGTTGAAGGGTTGATGATTGATTTGCATTTGGGGGATTGGAGTAAGATTCATTTGAAAAATATGGAAATTTTTTGTAGGGAGCTTGGTGTTAAGTTTCATGTTGTGGATTTAAAAAAGGAGTTGGGGCAGGGAATTTGTTTTATTAAGGCGGTTTTGAAGCAGAAGAAAAATTTGACTGGATGTGCGGTTTGTGGGACTGTGAAGAGATGGATTTTGAATAAGTGGGCGCGGAAGTTGGGAGCTGATAAAATTGTGACTGGGCATAATCTTAATGATGAGGCGCAGAATGTTTTGATGAATTTTTTAAAAGGGAATATTTTGCTGGGAGCGAATTCAGGGCCGGCTACTGGGTGTGGGGCTGGGAATTTGATGGGGGTGGCGTCGCATTACCCACCCAAATCTGTGCCTAAATCGGCACAGGTCCCACCCTTCGCGGAAACCGCGAAAATAAATAGGCGACGCCACCAAAATTTTGAATCCAATGGTTTGGGGGCGGGG
>NZER01000492.1 GCA_002690445.1 Candidatus Pacearchaeota archaeon | reverse complement strand
TAGAGTTGGTGGACCAGTTACTTTAGCTGCATTACCGTGGGGAGATTATGGTTCAACCGGAGACTATGACTATCACGGTAACCCAATGTGGGGAGGGCCCGCGGCTGAATCAAGTTCGACTGCAGCGCATTTCTTTGGAGCAGCTCTCCAAGGTCCAGCAAACGCCTTTCAGCAGCAGCAGTCAGAAAATATAAGTCGGTCAGGCGCAGGTGTTTTCGGGAATCCGCTTGATATTTTAAGTCCCGGTAGACTTGCTTCCACTATTTACGATGAATTGGATGTAGGGTGGACTATGTTAACTAATCCAACCCAGATCCCCAGTATCATTGGTTCGATGTTTGGAATTGGTGATGCAGATGGCTTCGTTCCGAATTTTGACGATAAAAAGAAACCAACAGTACCCCGCATCCAGTATCGTAACAGGTTACAGTTACAGCCTGACAAACCAAGGAGATCAGTTCGCGGACAACCTGATCCGTTATTTACGCCTGAACAGATCGAGAAGCAGCATCGAATTAATCAACTTAATAAATTTCGCAAGATGCAGGGGATGCAGGATCCCCGTTTTCCTGACGCTAGGAAAGTTGCCCCACTAATTGACCCAGACACTGGTTTACCTATGGGTGCAGATCCCGGGAAAATAAAGCGTGAATTTGATGAAGAATTAAAACAGGAAGGATGGCTCAAAGACTGGTGGCAAAATCATATGAGGGGTCAGGGGAAAATGGCTGATCCAAATTTTGACGCCTTAGAAGAGGAGCGCCTGCGTCTAGAACATTTAAAGAAAGAATTTGAAGCACGAGGCAAAGTTGGCGGCGACCCCGGAGATGTACCAAAGGAATTAAAAGAAAAGCTTGATTGGAACCGCTTTAAACGCGCAGCGCGCGAGGGGCGCGCGGTAAGCGATGGCTTCGTTCCGAATTTTAAATCTCCCTCCCGGCAAGCCGTCATCAAAGCGCACCTCAACGACATGAAGGAACGCGCGCGCCCACCACAAGTCGACCCTAAAACAGGTTTGCCTTTGGGCACCCCAACCGGGGCTGAGATGCGGAAATTGAGAGCTCAACGAGAAAAAGAGGAGTTGACTGGTTTTGATTGGCCAATCCTTGACCCGACAACGGGCCTGCCTACAGAATTTAGCCCAAAAGCTAGTGGCTTCGTTCCGAATTTTGTTGATGATACGATTAAGCGTGAACGAGCACGGGATAAAATGCGGAAAAAAATCATGTCGGGAGACTACCACAAGGCGGCGGACCAAGAATTACGAGAACAAAAGAAAAGGCTCTTCAGTGGAAAATCTCCGTTCGGTAAGGGTCTGGGAGTTGGAATACTTGGACTACTAGGCTCAGGACTAGAAATGTTGGGGGCTACCCAAAAACGAGACGCTGGTGCTGATGCAATTTTAAGAGCCCAAAGAGGACTTGGCGCAACTGGAGCAGACAAATACATGGGCGACTGGATTAATAGGGGAGCTAAAGAACGCGCACAATCAAAAAACGAAGACGCAGAATTACGCGAGATTATAGCTAAAGAAGATGCATGGCTTAATAGAGATATAAACAAAGATAAATATAAGGAAGATATAAGGCTGATCGAAAAATCGAAAAAGTATCACCCTTGGGGAGAACTTAAAGCTGACGGCTTCGTTCCGAATTTTGCTGACGATGGTTCCGAGGCAAAATATTTCGGACCAAAAAAATGGGAAGACATGAACCTAGAAGAACAGGAAGCCTTCCTAGACGATAAGGTCAGGAAAAAACATCAAGAAAGGATAAATATACAGTTCGAAACGATGAAGGCTCGCAGGCCTGACCTTACTGATGAAGAAGTCAGAAAACTACCAGAATTTGTAAATTACCGTAAAGCTTCCGGTAAAAGTTTTTGGACTCCCGAAGAATTAGCCGAAGAACAAGCGCAAATTAAAGAGTCCAAGGATGACTATGAAAGATATCTTAAAAACCAATCAGAGCATGGCTATGACAAAAAGTTCTTTGATGCAAATGTTGAAAAAATATTAGAACAGACAATGAAACTGAGTCCCAGTGATCGTTATGATTTCTTGAAAGAAACATTTCAAGCGGGAACTGATGAGGACTCAAATTTCCGTATGACGCGTGATGGTAAAGTTAGTGGGCCTCACAAAATGATTGTGCCTGAAGGTACTTCAGAAATTACTCAGGCCAAATTTAAGCCTATTAACTTCGCCGACGTGGCGATTACTGATGCCGGTGGAAGGCACGCAAACGCATTCCAGATGGGATTCTTGGGGCGTTCAAATGCAAGAGTGGTCCGCTTGAATGAGGACTTAAATGATCCAGATGTAAGAAAAAGGATTTTCAGGCCAAATCACCCACTACTCCTCCGCATGCGAAAAAAATCAAACACTTCGGCAACTCGACAAGTAATAAGAAGAGCTATGGCAAGATCAATGGGTAAGATTTTGCGTAATGAAGAAGGAATAACCGGCGAGCAGGGCGCTTGGGGAAATAAAATGTTTGATCAAGAGCACTGGTTACGGGGAGGACTGGATTCCCTCTCAAGAGAGGAATTCCGCCAAGGAAAACTTATAAAATTTGGCCAGCAAAATATTAGAGCAGAAAGAAGACAGGCGCACAGTTTGGTGGATGACATGGGTATTGAACATGAAGGGAAAATTGATAAGTATAGCTTGGATGACACTTCGAGATTCTCCCAAGTCACGAAACGAGGAACATTATATGATCCCCGTGCGAAGGTGACCTCATTGGCCCGGTCCGCGGAGCGGCCCGCGCATGAGACATTTCTGGGTGCTTGGGGGATCGACGCTCGTGCGGGCCGTCCGCCCAAGGATCTAAGTGAATCGTCTATCGGTACTTTAGTGGGCGCAGGGGATATATCTGGGAGTGCAGCAAGGCTGCTTCTTGCTATGGACCCCCGCAAGAGAAAAGAATTTCACAAACTTTGGGGTGATATGTTTATTGGCCAAGAGAGCGGCACGGATGATATGACTTTCGCTGCTCGAAATCAGCTAAGCCAATCTTACACAAAAGAAACGTTGTTGGGCATGCGTAAATTTGCCTTTGAGTTACACAAACCAAAAGGATACGCATACGATCCAAGGTGGGGAGAAGGTACATATAGGTCGGTGACTGGCGATGATCCAGCTGTTGATCGTGACAAATCCAGCGGTCACAAGTTGATAACTGCGGACATGCTTGAAGCCGCTAAGGATGACATTCGCGCTAAGGAAGCTGCACTCGCTGTGGGTGGTAGTTCTGCGACTCGCAAACGGCGCGAGTTGGACGACCAATATCTTTCCGGAGAAATTACTCCACGGGAGTATTACCGCAGGCGTGGGTTGATCCGCGGCGGCCTCACTGAGCCGCAATTGGCCGAGCAACTAAAAAAAGCTCGCGAAAAACATAAAACATTAAGAAACAGACACTTGTCGCAAGTGCCCGGCAGGTTGGATAATATTAAGCAGGATGAACTTAACGCGCCAATCATCGTCACGGGCGAAGAGCACGAGGAGATGGATAGAAACAAAGCCCCGCTAGACATAGATCCCGTAACAGGTCTTCCAAGGAACTTATCTAGGGGCTTCGTTCCGAATTTTGATCCGACAATGGATGCCATAAACAGAGAATCACAAGCTGTACCTTCTTCAGCGGTAAGGCTAGATACAAATACGAGCTTAAAGAACTTAACGACGGGACCAAGATATAATCCCACCGGTAAAGGCATATTTAACAACGGAGGGTTTGGAGAAGGAAGCTTGGCCGGCGGTATTAGTCTTGCTAGAAACGTAGGAATTACGCCTCAAACGAAGGGAATGGCGGCGGAAGGTCATGTTCCTAACATGGCTGGGCAACCCGGCGGCACACCCGACGACACACCTGTGGCACCAACGGGCCCATTACCCGGTATGCCGGGTACTGCCTCCGCGCCGAGCGGAACAAATCCTGTTACTGGGCCATCAGCCGGACCAGCTCGAATTACCTATGGCCCAGCCGCACAGACCGGTGCCGTTGATCCAACCACCGGCCTCCCCGGCGGCAGCTTACCCGGTTCCGCTGAAGGTCAATTCGCGCGAAATGTTGAGGCTGCACGCGCGCCGAAAGACGACGGTAATTGCATGCAGAAAGCCTGCAAATGTTTATGTGAAATAAGAGATATACTTAAGGGTTCTGACACTATTTCAGGAAGGAGCACAGGAATTGCTGCTGCAAGCACGAGCGGAAAACCGGGAGCCGGAAGGCCGGGTCACGGAGGTCCCGGAGGCGTGGCTGGTGAGGGTAGCACGGGAGGGAGAGCACTAAGACCGCTACCCGAAGGAGAAGTAGCAAAACAAAGGAAAGCCGTTCAAGCAGCAATAGACGCAAAACAAAAAGATATTAAAGATCAACTTCCCAAAGAAATTGAAGATGTAAAAAAAGCTAAAGAAGCTGAAAAGAAAGCTAAAGAAGAAGCAGAACAAGTAACGGTAACGACCAGCGCCGGCAAGAAAGATAAGGTGTCCATAGAGGCGTCTCTTAAAGATGAAAAAGCAAGAGTCAAAGATTACAAAGAGCGTGTCCCCGAAGCTCAAAAAGAATTTGACGAAGCTAAGAAAAAACACGAAGAGTTTTACAAAGATGATGGATCCTTAAAGGAGGGGGTCGACGAAAGAGATGTGCGTGCCGCGTCTCAAGAAGAATCTGATGCAGCAGACAAGCTTAGAGAAGCCACAGACAATCTTGCTCGCGCTGAAAAAGAAGTAAAACAAAACACAAAACATTTAGCAGACATAGAAAAGAAACAGGCTGCTGCCGACAAGAAGGCTGCAGAAGCTACGACGGAAAGAGAAAAACAAGAACAAGACGTTAATAAACTTGGAGACCTTAAAGACGCCCTCAAAGCGATAGAGGGTAAAACAGGAACAGATAGAAGGGATGCGCTCAAGGGCTTGGGTGAGAATATTGTAGGTCTTGAAGACGCGTTGGCTGCGGAAGTTTCAAAGCTAGATAAACAAATTGCCGAAGAAACAGATCCAGACAAGAAAAAGAAGCTAGAAGAAGAGAAGGCTGGAAAACAAAAAGCACGGGGCGCAGAAATAGAATCAAGAAAAGACGCACTTAAGAATTTACCTTGGAAAGAAATGGGATATTCTCCCGATGTTAAGCTAGACGCAAGAGAAGCAACACTTAGTGACCCCACCAAAGGATTTACTGGGGGAACAGATTACGCGGGGCAGGGTGGCGGCGCTGGGTACTTACCATTTGATTTACCATCGTCAGGCATAGCTCCGGGGGGAGTTAAAATTGAGGGCTATCAAGGTCGTCCAACGCCAACCGGATTTAGAAAAGATGAAGACGGTAAATTAGGCGCTACTCCTTATAGTTGGAATCGCTCAGATCAAACTGGGCGTAACGTAGGAAGAACGGACGAAGGGTTAACTTCGATATTTGATCCGGGTCATGAAGCTTTTCTCCCGACAGGTGGACGTGGTCAACTAGCTGCGGGTGAAATGAAACCGCAGCCAACAACCACGACTCCCGCGCCACCCCCAACGGGTCCGGCTGGCCCAATTCCCAGCACAACAGAAACGTCTACCCCAACAACTAGCGGCGGCCCAGAAACGTCGATACCCGGAGGTGGATCAGTTGCACCAACGCCCGTGGTAGATCCAGCAGCCCCATTACCCGGCGAGGCAACAGAAAGCGATCCTGATTCAGTACCGTCAAATGTGCCCCCGGCCGACGCACCCACAATACCAGCAGCGCCCGCAGGGCCACCAACCGTCGGCGCTCGACAACGTAACGCTTTAACATCATCTCCAGAAGACACGAAGAGGGGTGCCGAAGCATTAGGTTCCAACATAAAGATCGCAAACGATGAAACCAGAAAGGGATTTAAGGGACTTGTAAAATGCTGCTGGAAAATAGCAGATGCAATAGAAAAACTGGCATCTGGATTCCCAGCATTGCCTACGACGACGGACAAAACTGAAGATGGATTCGATCGGTTTACTCGGAAAGCCGAAGAGGGAGAAAAATATGTTAGCACTCCAACCCCAACCACAAAACCGCCTACGCCACCGGGACCAGCAGCAGAAAAAGTTGATCTTGGTGAAAATACTTATGAAGCAATTAAGGCAGATGTTGATAAGAAACAGGCGGCAGCCTCCGGTAAGCGTGAAGAATTTATTAAAATACTAAGGGCAAGAGGAGAAGAAAAAGGTCTCCCGACTACCGGTAGAACAGATTTTAATGCAGCTTCGGGCGAAGACTACGGCATCGGCAGTGCTCAAGGCGGAGGGGTAGCTCAAAGGCAGCGAGTCTTATCAGGGGCAGATGCAAGGGGAATAACAGAAACAAAACGTTACGAGGCAAACGAAAGACTGCAAAAAGCAAATATAGTAGAAAGCAAACTAGAATCTCAAATGGAAAGAGATAGAGCTGCAGGAATGCGCGGTGACAAGGATGCTCAAGCGCGCTTTGAAGCAAGGTTGCCTGAGTTAGAAAAAGCTAGAGAAGAACAAGGTGCGGCTATGGCGGAGGCTGCGAAACTAAATACCAAGGATACATCCAGACAAATAGCTATAGAAGACTTAGGGGTAACTGGATTAGGATCAGCATCATACATGGGGAGAACTGATGCGCCAATGCACGGAGGAGCAGTATATAGAGATCCGACAATGGGTAACACATTAAATATACCCGGCGGAGGACCAGCAATGACAGATGCTTCAATGGGGGTAGACTCATCATTCATGACTGATTTAAGTCACCTGATCCCGTCTACTTACGAAGGGCCACAAGAATCTCCAGCAATAGATTACGGTGGTGGCATTGACTTACCTGCATCAGGTGGCCCAGCTGTACCAAGCTGGCTAAATACCGCTGGGGGTGGGGGAGCAGGAGGAGGAATAACCTCTATGATTTCAGACATGAAAGACTGTGTATGTTCTCCTGATTACGCTGCAGGTTCTAGCCCCGATTTTGAATCTCCAGTTAATTTTAGACACGCGAACATAACGGAAGCCAGAGAAGCAGATAGAACAAATTCTAGCGAAAACGAAACGCAAGAAAGCTCGAACGAGCTAGCATTAAAAATAGAAACTTTAACCACAGAATTAAGTAGACTATCCAGTTTGCCAGACGACATGGGGGAAGCTGTAAGAGTCGCTATAGAAACAGCTTTCGCAAACCTAGGAAATAACGAAGGAACAGCAGACGCAGCGGCACCAACAGAAACGGAGGCAACCGGCCAAACAGTTACTGGCGAACACACAATGACGCTTAACTGGGGAGACGCGTTAAAGGTAGATCACTCAAATATGTCAGTAAGCGGGCAAGTAGCAAATTTAGAATCAAAGATAAAAGAAATTGTAGAAGGTATTTTGCGGGACTCAGGATTATCTATGGGCGCTTCACCAGTGGCGGAAGGAGGAATAACTCCAACATCTCATACATAATAAAAAGGAATAAGGAATAATGCACAGTAACACAACATATACAGGGCCCGGCTCAAATGAAATGCAGCCTCAACCTTGGGATATTGAATGTATTAAAACTAGAGGTATAAACATTCAAAAAAATATGCTTGGCGACGTCATAAATATTCACGATGTCGTAACTCAGGTTTTTGAAATATTTTTTGTTAATCCTTTAAGTAGCCAAGATTTAGGTAAATGGATTTCAATGATCAACAACTACCAAGACCTTGGCACTTGGCAAACTAAAATTGATCTATATGGAATAGAAATAGATAATTGCAGAATTATAAATGAAAGCGCTTCCACAAGTTCAGATGCTAATGAAAATGCCGTAGGAAGAGGCAATATAAGATTAGAAATAGAACAAAGAATTTGTGGTGACGGAGAAAATATAAAAGATCACGATTATTATAAAGATTTCTTTAGCGAAGCTGCTGACGGAACGCCTACTGGTATTTTTAATGATCCAAATGTTTGTCCATATTTAGATGGTATATCAGAAGATTTTACATTTAATTACGGCAAGGGAGAGCAGGTTGACATAACCCACTCTATATCAATAACCCCTTTCGATAGTTGCCCCACTGGTTTAACTGATTGTTACGAATGTAAAGACGACGCTGGCGCAGTCATTGGAAATTTTATGGCAGACTCACTGGATGCCGCCGAAAAAACCTGTATTGCCAACGGAGGTAAAACCGCGGTACTGGCAGCAAGTCAAGCGGATTGCGCGCAGGGAGAACCCGGGCAACCGGGAATAAATACACCAATTGATCCAGCAGGATGGATTACTGCGAGCGACGGAGTATCAGAACTATGTCGCCCCGGACAGTATAATATTCATAAAGCATTACAGTTGGCGAGAAGAATACTCGATACTAAAGCTAATATCCCTGCCTTTGGGTTAAGGTATCAAGCAGGACAGTACAAAGATATCCAAGTTAATAATGACATAATTTGTTACTACACAGAAACACAAAACCTGATAACGGGTGAGTGTTCAATGTCTAAAAAAATAAGCTTATTAACAGAAAAAGACGCAGAGTTAGATTGGACAGCAACATACAAGCACTCCCTCACTCTAACAGCCGAAGGAACGTTAAACGTAACGGAATCAGGAAAAGTAAAGGGCAACAAAAAATGTTTAGGGGATGGGAAAAATGTAAATGACGCTACTCTAACGAGAGCAAGAGAAGGAATGGAAGAGTGGTTGGCTGGCGACCCCGAGGTGGTCGCTGGAGACCCGTATGGCGCTGCTGCGGTAAGATGTTCTATATTTTACGATGCTCATTTTTGTAATTTTACTGGACCATGGAATGATTGTTGCAACACAACAACAACTACGACCGCAGCGCCAGCAACAACGTCCGCCCCCACAACGACGCCTAGGCCAGCTATTAGAGATGATCAGAGCGGTGGTACAACTACAACAACGGTAGCGCCCGCTGTAACAACAACGACGGCAGCGCCCTGCTCACCTTGCCCTACTTTAAATAAAGCTTTCCCCCTTGAACTAAGCAAGAACATAAACGGAATTGGAGGAGACGTTTCTTATTCTATAACATTTACGGATGATCCAGAAATGACACAAGGATATTTTGCAAGCAGAACCTTGAAAGCTTCAAAAGACTCAAGCGGCGTAATAACAATTAACGAAAACTGTGACTTAACTCAATTCCAAGATAAAGGAAGTGACGTTGCCTCTCCTTATGTAGACGCTAACGATGATGGAATCCCCGACGATGGACCTTCTTGGGGAAGTGGCGCAACACCAGACGGTAAAATAGATAACCCTTGGGAGGTAATTTATCCCGAGGACAGAAAAGGACAGGCGGCGAGAGTAAAGGATTTTTATAATTCTTTAAAGGATTTTGATATAAGGGATGATGGCTGTGCTGACGATGGCCACGCAGTAGTGGTTGACAGTGCAAAATTAAAATCAACGACAGTTTCTTACAACCCAAACGGAAGAACTCTTAGTTACTCTTCTACTTGGGCCGGTGACCCAAGTATTTCCTGCACCTATCCAGACCCAAATGGAATAAGAAAAGCAGAAATAGAAACAGAAGATAAATTACCTCAAAGAATTAAAGAAGAATACCCAATTATACAATGGAAGATGATGGTTCACGACCCGAAACAGACAGACATAGGGGAGAGAAGCGTAAGTGTGAAAGCATTCTTAGATAGGGTACCCAATGAAAACAGATTGGCTGATCCAAAACTTCCATCCGTACCCTTAAAACACATGTCTAGTGAAATTGTAAAAAAGGAATTACAACAAGTTTTTGATGATAATGATATTGACAATATAATTGAAGATGACATGTACATAAAGTTATGCCAGTGGTCATTTGACTCAAAAGGAAGTGCAAGCTTTACAGCAGCAGTAAACTATTTACAAAAAAGATAATATGCCAGTTAGCCCAGTATCAATTAAATATGACGGAAAAGCTCCTTGGGGGGAGGCGGTTCCCTATATTCAAATTGATAGGCAGCCCTTGTTCTTCGGAGGAAAATGGGGGCAAGTAATGAACGTAACTCTAAATGGTCAAATATCACTAGGACTAAATGCCCAGTGTTGGCTATGTAACCCGGGTGGACAATATATTTTGGCCCCCGATGCCCCAACAGCACTTATTTTTTGTCAGGCTGTTGACGTGGCAAATAACGCGGCTGCTCCTGAGCCCGATCAAACAAACTGTCTAAACGGAGGAAACTGGGGAAACGTTAGTAATTATCCAGTGGGCGTTAAAATCTTAGAAACAGCTAGAGATGGGATCATAGATGTTTTCAGAAAGAATTTAAAAACTTTTGAGTTCGAGGATTCTGAAACCCCACCAAACAAAATGTCTTTTCCCAATACCGTTGTGGAGAGCATCGAGTTTCCTGAGTCTGGGTATCATGGTTTTTTGGATTTCGCAATTAGGTTAAGGTGCTACGAACAGGATTTCTTTATAGCTCAAGGGATAGTTGATCCGACAGACGAATTCCAATTAACAGAGGGAGAAGATGGCTCCATGTCTGTAACTCACACCGTGTCAGCAAGGGGTGTAGATTTTACTCAGGGAGCATCCGCCACAAACCCCGGGCAACTAGAAAACGGCTTAGATAATGCCATCACTTGGGTTAACTCAAGACTGGGCGAAGGAAATATGTCTGATGAGGGTGCCGTAAAGGCTTGGGACTGTGGCACGGGGGTAGGAAAATTATATCTAGTCCTATTAAATCAAAACGAAAAGATAAACAGAATGGAAGGTCAATATAGTATTACGGAGACCTTTATCGCTTACCTTGACGAAGATAGCGCTGTCGAGGGATTAAAGGCTGTCTCAAAATACTCAGTTGAAATGAGTCAATCTCTTAATGACGACTTTAGAAATGTAACTATAAACGGGACAATTAAGGGTGGGAAAAATACCACCATGGGTGAATTAAGAGCAGCGGTAATTAAAAATGACGCATATGACATGTCGGTGATTCCCCCCGCTCCTGTGGCTGGAAAAAAGGGTTTGTACGAAAAAGCTAAAGAAATATCAGGAATGGATGGCTCAGACGTAGAACACCCATTGCTACAGAGAATACCTGTATCATACAGCCTTGACGAAAGCATAGAAGAGAAACAGATAAATGTAAAAGCAAAATTTGACACAAACCCATTATTTGTAGATGAAAATGGCGATGAGAGTAGGCATTATTTTGATTATACCGTGGAAGTTTCTACTGATGAAATAACACAAATATCAAAAATTTCAATTAAAGGCACATTAAAAGTAAGAGGCCTAATAACAGAAAGAAAATGTTATATACAAGACTTTTTAGATAACACAGACCTAATGGACTTCTTGGCTAAAAAAGCGAAGGCTGAGTATGACGTAATAATGAAAGTCTGTCATAAGTGTAGTGGACAAGATCCTAATTCTGATCCGCCTAATGAAGTTACCACTTTTTATGCGAAAGCGCAGCCTTATCAATCAGGGCAAGAAGCGTGCGCACACTGGTCCCCCTACCAAAATGCCACGGCTGTTGGCGATCCTGCGTCATTGTGCTGGAAGTTAAATGAATGCGCGGAATCCTTGTCTGTAACAAGGAATGAATCGTCAGGTCAGTTAAATTTAGCTGCAACCTTTAACGACTCAGATTTTTTAAACGTTTTTGGAAGTGGAGCTGCAGATGTGTGTTGGGAGTGCGTCGATGACGGCACTCCTCAAGCTGTGTATATTTCAGGTACAGCTGCTTCCGCTAAAAGTTATTGCGAAGGAGAGTTTCCTTATCCCGAAGGTGATATAACAGTGGTTGAAGTAAGTGAGGGGTTTTGCGGTGGAACAGACAACCCCACGGGGTGTTATGACAAAGCTTCTTATAACGTATTGGTTAATAATCCTGTTAACTTTGTTAAAGTAAATGCCTCGGGCCAAAAAGAAAACGAAGAGAATTCTTACAATGGACATTGGGCTATACAAAAATTTGGAATTCAAACAAGAGCAAAATCAACTACAAAAGTGAATCTTACGATGCGGCAAGACGCCCTTGTGATTGATGCGGCAATGGAAAATGAATTAAGAATAAAAGCTAATGAAATACAAGAAATATTAAACGCAGCGCTCAAACAAGAAGGCACCGCTCTTGATTACGAGGGAAACCCACAGGTTGCAGCGCTTGGAACTCCAGATGGACCTTACGACATAAACAAAAATGTTTCTCATAGGGAATCCGCGGCTCAATCTATCTCTGTTTCGTTGGAAAGAAGTTATATACCTGAAGATGATGCCTCGTTTTGCGTAGAAATACCTGAGCCAGAAAAACAGAAAGCATGTTGGGACTGCCTAACTGCCGCTGGCGTTACGCGCGGTGAAGTGTACGCATATCAAACTGATGAAGAAGCCGAGAATGGAACTATACCTGAAGAAGCTTATGAGAAATGTGATCAATTAGCCACCGATTTGGGTCTTGTTGTGACGACCACTACCGCTGCTCCTTCAGGTGGCGGAGCCACTACGACCACCACGGCGCCTGCCGCAGGAGAAACCCATGTATTAACACCTTCTCCCTGTAAGAATTGTTATACTTGTTATGGAAGCAGCCTTGTGGAGTTGGGAGATGTACAAGCCGTAGACATCACTGCCGCATCGACCGCTTGCATGAATGAGCATGGTGCAGCAGACCATGTTTACCCCTGTGAATATATCTTGGAGAAAAAATGTTATAACTGTGTTGCGGACGACGGGACTGTTGTTGTGCCAGACTTTGATGCCTTAACCCCAGAAGACGCACAGCAAGTTTGCGAAAACTCGGGAGAAGAAAGTGTAGCTGAAGAATGCCCATCACCGCCAGCTGATTGTTACGCGTGTATGAATATGGGGGAAGATCCGCCAACAGGATACACGTATGTATACGCCGCTAGCGAAGAACAAGCTACTAACGAGTGTACGGAAGAAGGGTCGACGGCGGGCATTTCTCTTTTTGACATAGCTGTTGTCCCATGCGGCGAAACTGCCGACCTTAAGTGCTGGAAGTGTGAAGACGAAAGCATTGTTTACGCATTTACAGAAACCTCCGCAAAGACTCAATGCCCAAATGATGCTCTCATGGAAGGAACTCAACCGGTGCCATGCCCTTAATGAAATATGAACGTTAACAAAGACATATTATTAGCAAAAATAAAAAACCAAGGCATTCCAGAGTCTCAGGCAAAGGTTTTCTATGACTGGAGACCACCTTCGGAGATGACTATAACCGCGCCAATTACTGAGCAAAACTTAGTTGCTGCGAATTTAAATAGCTATATGATTTTTAATCTTTTTAAGACTACTGATAAATATTTTGTAACGGGTGGAATTACTGAAATTGATTCTGAATCTATGTGCGGTATTTCCGCGGGGCTAAGCAGTGCTCCAAGGAGCTTGTCTGGGGGAGGGGTTTTTGATGGGTCATCTAGCGTTTTAGTTCTAGGATCGTCAAGCATAGAAAGTTGGACTGCATTTTTTGACATTTCAAGCGAATGCCCAACAACCTCAGAAAAAGGTAAAGCAAGAATTCTATTTTCAAATAGAGGAAGCTCGACTAACCTTAGCGGTTTTACCGTTGGGCTAAATGGGGCAAATAGCTTGTTCTACGAAGATGTTGACGTTGACGGAATAAAAAATATAAAAACATTCCACAAACCGATAGGGGACAACGCGCTAATTATAGTTTCTAAGTCTTCGCATGCAAGCGGGATATCTTTAAATATTTATAATCCAATATACAAAAAAATATATTCAAAAACTTTTACAACAAAAGACAAAACAAATACTAATCTTTTTTCTATAGGAGGGCTCGGGACTGAAGATCTTACTCAGAATTCAGAATACACTGGGTTTACTGGAAATATAAATAATTTTGTATTAATAAATAAGCATACCTCTCTAGGAGAAATTAAAGAAATATCAGAATCATTCTTCTTAACTAGCTACACAAGCAAGTATTACAAAGAGGTTGTTTCTGAGGTTAACAAGCCGGGTGTTGCAGTGGAAACTAAAGTCAAAGATGGGTTAAAAACAACAGGATACGCATATCAACCAAGACCGATAACATCTGCGACAGGGTTAACAATTACAGCGTATGATAAAATACCCATAAAAGAAACAAATTATAAAACAGTTACACAATATAGAGCGGGAGAGGGAACCCTAACCAAGAAAACATCCACCCTGATACCCGAATCAAAAACATATGACAATAGTCATTCTAAGACATATTCTGAAAAATGTTTGCTTTTAGACAAGAACGTAGACAAAACAAAAACTGTAGAAATTTATTCCTTCGACGAGATTCAAGTCAATTTAAACAGAAAAGCAACATTTAACACTGGAGACGCCTCATTTAGGATCAACAGCACTTATTCAACGGAAATAAATATTAATATTTATTTGAATGGAGAGATACAAGAAAAAGATGTTGATTATCAAATAAGCGGGACAACAATTAAAAAGCTACAAGGCAGCTATTCTGAGTTGGATATCGTAACGTACGACATATCCACCTCACCCGTTGTCGGACTAGATTTTACAGAATACTGGGGAGATGTTTATTTTTATGGCTGGCAAAATAAAGATGTTTATTTGAACAGAAAAAAACTTGTTTATGGGGTGGATTACGAGTCGTGGATGGGAACATTCTTGGTGCTTCATGCCGAAAACTTAGAGTCTGGAAGAATGTTATTCGCTGACAGGAACAGCGGTATAACAAACACCAATAATTCAAGCAATAAGTATATACATTGTCAAAATTTTAATATTATTTCAGAAATGGTTTGGGTTGATGGGGTAAGATTTTCGGAGGGAAATGGATATTCATTAACGTGCAACTGTAATTTGAACAATTCCGACAATACAGCGCAATTAAACCCGTTATTTATTTATAATAATGAGGGTACTTTTTTTAGTATACAATAGTAGAAAAGGAGTAAAAAATGATTTTTTAAAAAAGTGTAATTTATAAAGAAAAAAGGAAAAATGTTTAAGGATATTAAGGGAATAGTGTATGACGGAGGAGAGCCCGGTAGAGCGTTCGGAGGTGGTATTTTTGCCGCCTCGTGTAATGTTGGGTTCTCTGCGTCTCCCACTAAAATAACCCTAAGCATAGTAAGTGAAGACGGCACGTATAAACAAAAAGATATAAATGACCAGCTTGTAGATTTGGTTGATGCAGAAGGAAACGATACAGCCCTTAATGTAACTAGCACTGGGTCGAAAACAATTGAGGTTGGGGACATAAAGTTCCACAACATGTATTTATATTCTTACTCTTTTAATGATACTCCTTCTTCAAAAACCATGACGGCTGAGTTCGTGGATCAATCTGTGTGTTTGGATAAGATTTTTGTCGGACTAGCAATGAGGCATGGAACTTCAACAGCTAATGATGCTTTATTTCATGGCGGTGGATGGAATTATTATAACCCAAAAAGTTTAGTGCAGGTTACAGCTTTTTCTCAGGTTTATGAGTTCAGGTTAATGTGCACAGAATGTAACAGTTTAAGACCTAGAAAATATGTGAGACCCTCTTCTAAGGAGGATCCCGCCAGAATAACAAGAATGTCTTATATGGCTGGAGATGGATCTGCTGGACCCGCCCCATTAGCTACCTTTATCCAAGTGAATCCGGGGGTGGATTGCGTAGACGGAGGATACATGCTCCTTGGAAGAGAAGGGTTCACAGAAACACCATGCGAAACTCCAAAGGTCGAATATAATTTTGATGAACTTTGTGACGCATTAGATTATATACTTGGCGGTGACCCTAATAACTTTCTAGGTCAGGGAATAAAATACAAACACAACTTAAGAGATTTTAAAAGAAGCTCAACTTATACGGCTTCGTACACGGGAAACTTAAGAGAAGTACTAAGCGCTTGGGCTGCGGATTTTAGTTTTGATTTTTCCTTCGACTATACGAAAGAAGATTTATGGATTGAAGGTATTAGTTTGGAAGATCCAGTAAATTTAAATGAAATCAAAGAAGCAATAGAACTAGGGTTTGGGCAGGATTCGGAAAACGCGCTGATTAGAAATATGACCGAAAAAATTACCCTAGAAAATACCTACAAGCAAACACCACTAGTAAAGTATATTAAACCCCCAAGACCTTTCGTTAGAAATCAAAAACACTACGAGCAGGCAGTAGGAAAAGTTTTAAAACTAGAAGACGCAGTGGGTCAACGTGCAAACTTAGGAAGATCGTGGGACGAATTATATATAAGTATTGCTTTGGCGAAATTTCAACCAGAAGCAAGGATCCTTTGGCTAAGCGATCAGGCTAGAAAAAAATACCTTGATCCAGATTGGGTAAATCCAGATGTATATCCTACCGCTGGGAATGTAAATCCACACTTCGGTGCGGGGCTTCCCGGGCAAGCAAATTTCCCCGGCGGCTGTAAAGAATGCCCAAATTGGGATAAACAACTGAATGCAAATGGATCTAAAAAATGGACAAGCGAATATGAATGTATAAAAAATGGAGAAGGAACAGGTTCGGTCATACCTAACAACCCAAGCATGCCATTAGAGGAATGGTTTCAATACGATATACCTCTAAATAAATGGGGAAAGGTAAAACGATTTCCTAACGAAATGAGGTATCATAATCCTGACTGCCTGCTTAGACCTCAAGGGCATGACGAAAGTCATTTCGCAGATTACTATTGTAATAAGCTCGCTAATCATGCTTTAGCCATTCAGAATGCATCGCAAAGGCCGGGGTGGCAAAATGCCGCGTGGAGAATAGACATACCTTGGATGGCTTTAGGATTTTTCCCAGAAAGAAGATTAACGAACGCAACGCAGAGGCACGATTTGCTGAGCGCGCACAAAGAGGCAATGCAGGGGAAAATCAAAAATCCATTTAAGCACCCAATTTGGAAGAGTGCAGAAAATTATGACTGTTTAATAGGGGTTTGGAATAAAAATTTTCAAAACAAAGTTCTAGAATACGACAAAGATGTTGCTGATAATTTTTTCGGAAAATATGCGTGGTGGTATGGGAACAGAACGGATGAAGGAGAATTAGCCATGGGGATTCCCCCTAATTACGGACCAATAAATCCGCCTCCAAGTGAGCAACAATGTCCAAAATGGCTATTTGATTATGAGGCTCAATCAAAACATAGAACATACATGTATAGGTTTGATGTAAAAACATCACCAGAAAGCAATGTGTATTCTGGAAACAGCTATCCATTCATAGAGGTTTTAAAGGTTAATGATTATATATTTGCAGATAACGGAAAAGCTATTAATGGCGACGACACAGATCCTTGCACTTACTGTCCTGAGCGGGCCATTTTTGAAATTGAAGATAATACTTGGGGAACTCCTCAGGAGGTTATAGATGATTTATTTCACAATAGGTACATTGTTGATACCGAACATTCTTCCCCCTCGTTTTCCCCGCAAGCACTTACGGCAATGACAGACATTGGAGAATACGTTCCAATTTATACGGTTCTAAGGCAAGATCGACAAGTTCGGGATCTTTACAAAACTTTGGGAATTAGATATTTCGATCAATCAGTATACAAACCAGAACATGCAGAATCAGGGTATTTTCCCGGTGTAGCATTTATTCCTCGCTTGGACAAATGTATAGACGAAGTGAAACCTGATGGTTCCGGAGGGGATCCTATATTGAAAATAGATTACGAGCATTGGTACTGCGAGGCAACGACGACAACCGCTTTTTGTGAGACGGGGTGCCCACCATGTACTTGCGGTGATATATTAGACGCCATCTCGGGAGAAACCTGTGATCCACCAGATTGTATTGAACCATGCTGGGACTGCATGGGACCCAAGGCAAAAAAATACGGAAACGTTCGATCGTCTGGTACCCCAAACCCACCCCCAGACGATCCGGCCACCGGTTCACCATGGGTTTCAGACCCAGATAAACCTAATTATGAGCCGTTTAATCCTGCTTGGCAATCATGCTTAACTTTAGCTTGTCAGGAGGATTACGGGTATTGCGAAAAAGACAAAAAAATAATTGGCTATCCAACCGCCAGAACAATAGACGACAACCCTCTGCCCGCCATGGATAAAACTAGCTGTGAAGCGATTGATGAAGCGACATGGAAAGGCTCAGATAATCCAGCTGAGTGTGTAAGTAATGAAGCGATTGACGTTAAAGTATCAGTTAATGCCGATCCAAATGCGTGTGCCTGCTGGGAGTGCAGCATTAATGAAGTGGGCATGGGGGTGTACTACTTTGGGGACGAAACAAAAGCAAAAGAATTTTGCGGTCAAAATTCTACCATAGCTCAGAAAGATGAAATTACTGTAACGGCTGGAGATACTGTCGGTGGTTCTATCAAGGTGACTTTCTCCCTTGCTAGTGGGCCTGTTGTTGTTACGACTCAATCATTCGCGAATGACGATGACTCTACAGCTGTTCAACTTGCCACCGACATACTAGGAAGCGGAATTACGGGTATTACCGCAACTGCCTCTGGAAACATAGTGTCAGTTGTGACTCCGGCGCTACCTAATGGAACACCAGTTTTGGCTGATAAAACCGTAGCAGTAGGCACTAGTCCCTCCACGGCTAGTGCTACATCAACATTTGGGGAAACAATAGAAGCTATTCGCATTCCCTCTTCTGCTTCGGGTGGAGAATGTGGCGTAGGGCCCGAAGGGCCTTGTCCGGCTGGCGTTTATCTTTCTGGGGCAGAATTAGTAAATGCAAAAGTATATGATAACACGAGAAGAAGAGTAATGGAGTGGCATGCAGAAAATGCTTCTCCCAAAGATTGCACTTTGTGGTGCGAGGAAGACATAGTCAAAACTGTCTGTGGGTGTGATCCTCCTAACGAGCCGATACATAAATTTTCAAATTATAGAGCAAGATATTTTAATATCACACATAGAGCTATAACAAAGAAAATCATATTTCCTATCGAGCATGACTATGTAGGGTATTGGTTTTCTGACGCAACAGAAAAAGGTTATTATCCTAGAAAACACATTGTGTTAGGCACTCCTCCTGACTTAGCAAATTTAGAAGCCCCTGACCCCAACGATCCAAATTTCAATCCGCTTGCAGCCAAGGTAGGTGCAAACGTAATGGAAACTCGAATAGTCGACGTAGATGTTACGCAGGATTTGGATTCTATAGAGATGGGGGACAATAACTCCCCCGGATCATATCACGAGCAATTAGTTGTAAATAATCCATACAATCGTGATGCCGATGATCAGCCTATTCCTGAGGTGGTTAACCTTCCAACGTATTACACATTTTTAAGAGCGGTAAATAAAAGCGCGGATAACGCAAACAGAACATTAAACATAAGGGTTGACGGAACAGAATTTGACACTTTAAAAACCCTACTAACCCCAGCGAAAGGCTTATCTAGCTTTACTGTTTCCGTGGGCTCTGATGGAATAGCAACAGATATAACATATGTATCGAGACCAGCTAAGTTGCCTAAGAGAGATGTGCTTATGCAAAAAATTGGACCAAGAGCAATTGAAGGAAGAATTCCGAAGCCTTCTGTAGACACAATAATGAATGACTGGAATATAAAATAATATGAAATTTACCAACGGAACATATTCAAGAGACTTTACCGAAAGGGAGAATTTATCTTTTTCGATGAGAGGATCTTCTGTTGTTGGTGATGAGTCTTCGTTTGGTATTAGTGGGGAGGGTGAGTCCTTGGAATTTAAATTTAAAGGAGGTAGGGTTTTCGATTTTGATGACGTCTTTGTTGGATCCTACACACCTTCTGACGTTTTCGAAATTTCGGGAGATGTTGATGGGGATTATTATGATTATTCAATTAATGGAGAAAGCATTGCGAGAGGGGTAGCTAAAAATAATTTTAAAGTTGAAAAATTTTTTGTTACCGCAACCAACAGCACCCTTACAACTGATTTATTTATCTCTGGAGATACAATAGACTATTCTATAACCGCGCCAGCTAGCATTAATACTGCTGAACCCTTTAACATTACAATTAATAACAACTCAATTACTGGAAAACTAATTATATATTCTGCTGAATTAAAGTCAGGGAAAGCCGATCATTATTCCATCAACCCAGTTAGTTTAGTTGCTATTTCGGATGGAATTAGTAGTGGGCAATCAGGAGACTTATTGGTCTCTTCTTCCTCTAATGCTGGCGCCGGCAAAAGTCAGTTCGATTTAGAGCTAAAAACAAATATAGGAAGCATAACAAAAAACATATCTTTTTTAGTAAATGCAGTACAAGAGATTGATGTATTAACAACTTTCGAAGAGCGAACTTCTTCTGATGATCTTGCGTTTAATTCAACAAACAGCAAAGGAGAAAAAACATTTAAATATAGTTCTTTTGTGCAGGGTTCAAATGAAAAACAACAAATTAAAAAAATAAGCCTCGAATATATAGAAGGTAATATAGGAAACTATTATTTTGTAACAGGCGTAGAAATTCTCGATAATGGAGCTGGTTACACTACTGCTCCAACTGTTACCTTCTCTTCTGATCCAAATTCGAACGAAACAGGGAATGATTTACAGGCAGAAGGAACGGCGGTTTTAGGGCTACCGGGAACGGGTCAGGAGGACGCCGTTACCGGAGTAAGCGTTACGCCCGGAATTTATTTTGACTCTCCTCCAGTCGTTACCTTTTCTGAATCGCCGTTAGCTCCAGCCGGACAAGCAGAAGGGGTAGCTACGTTCGAGATAGTGGAAAAAAAGTTTGAAGACCTTTGGGATGTTTGCTCTAGTCGACCATTGGGCGAGACAAATTCTGGGGGTTTTTCTTGCTCTAGTATGTCCTTCCCAAATGAACCATGGTTAACGTGGACAAAAGGCTCAACCATGGTTCATAGGGATTTTTCAGAGGAGTTAGAGTCGGAAGAAATTTTTTACATAAAAGTAACCAGCAAAAGCCTTTGTGATTTTGACAACATGGGGGTCAAACTAAAAGTTGAATCAAAATTAAAAGATACTCAAACTGGTCGTAAAGTAGAAGAAATTTCATTCTCAGCAGGAAACGTTATTGGTTCTACGCCATGCGTTACAGCAGTGCCGGCAACTACAACTACAACTACCTCATTACCACCATGGCATCCAAACCCCAATGGTGTTGTAAGGTGTTTGGAGTGGCCTTTCGACGTTCATCATAATTATATTCAAGTTTTTGATCCTGATTGGACGGGTGGTGGTGACGACGATTACAACGGGCACAAAGGAACAGATATGATGTTCCATAGATATGATATAGGTCAACCAGATCCTGAATTTGGAAATTTTAGCAATGTACAAGAAAGGTCACCTTGTCCAAACCCGCCGTGCGCCGCGCAGGCCATGTGGGATGATATGGAAATAAATCCTACGTGGGTTCGTGCAGCAGCAGATGGTAATGTTATTTATGCTTTTTGTCTACATGACGATCAATGCGCTATGCCGGGAAGCATTTATTCTACTGGGGTCCATGTACCGGGACAAGGTCCGGGTATGCACCCCCATGTTGATCCGCTTACGGGTGAGGAAATGCCAACGGGGCCCGGATGTAGTCAAATATGTAATCGTCCCGATGGTACGTTCGCAGGATGTCAGAATCACGTTGTAATAGACCACGGACAACAATCAACAGAGGGAATAGAATGGAGATACACCAGTTACGTTCATCTTCAATATGGAAGTATACCTGAAAAATTTCTTGATGCGAGCTTGGCAAGCCCCGTAGCAATTACTCAGGGCGAAGTGCTTGGAGCAGTTGGCGCTTCAGGTATAACATCGTCAGGGCCACATCTTCATTTTGAAGTCAGTAATGGACCATTGGTCTTCCGTTCGGGGCATGATTATCCGTGGAGTTTGTTTCCGCGCAAAGAACAAATACATCCTGAAACAGGTTTGCCCGTTGGAAGAATTATAACCCCCTCCTCCGCTAGTGCCGTTGACCCATTTCAAGGGCTCGCTAGCTCTGGTGCTTCAAATACAGTTAAAAGTCTGTGGTGTGACCAGTGTGGGCTAGATATATATAGAAAATGGGACGGCAATCCTATCGGAGCACCGTCGTCGTGGAGCCCAAGCCCAATAGAAGGTTCGCACTGGCAAACTTTAAGTGGAGATGAACCACCGAAAGTAAACTGTGATCCAACAACGACGACAACGACAACGACAACGACGACGACAA
Source organism: Candidatus Pacearchaeota archaeon (assembly GCA_002690445.1). The sequence continues at coordinate 3,070 of NZER01000492.1, read as the reverse complement.
CAACAGCAGCCCCAATATAATGAACGAAACGTGGAGAGAACTTAACCCGGGTCAAGGCGAACCTTATAAACAGGTGAAAGTCGTCGGTCTGCACGAGGACGTGGGTTACTCTGGCGCATGGTGCAAGGATGTTAACTTATATAGTAGGCTCTTGTTGGTTGAAGATTTATATGACCCTGATAAAAGATTTCTCGTAGCGAGACCCAAGAACTTATGGGTAAGTGGCGCTTTTGATAGGTGTGGGGATTTCGTAGTCAATCATAAAGCTCAAGTAGGACTCCGCTCCTGTGGGACAACCAAAACACAAGTAACTCCAGTGTGTTATACAGTGGATGGAACTGCTGGGGGTCGTGATGACGAAAGTTGGAAGATAATTGATACAGAAACTGAGGTTGAAGAGCACTGTTCTCAAGGAAAATTAACTATATTATTTGATCCTCTCATGGTTCCAGATTGGATTGGGGTGCAATATTCAGATGACGCTGACGAAGTTTGGACTGATACGGAAAAAATATATGATATCACAAGATTTGGTGATTCCAATACAACAAAATACGGTGGCGATGGCGCTTGTGGAGGAAAAGATTATCCATACGGAGGAATGGATGGGGTTATAGAAATAAATTTAGCCGATCACGATAAAAAAAGATACATCAAAATTGTAGTAAACCATGGGGGAAGTGACTGTAGCGGAACTGCTTGGAGTTATACTGCTTCGTTGGCCCCAACTAGCACTGCGGACGCAACAGAAGGAATAACAAAATTTTGTGCTCCCGACGAGCACAATCTTTTAAACGGAGAGGAAGTAGAATTTTGGTTTTTAAATGCGCAGGGGAAAGAAGTTCACCATGATGGAGCGAATGATAATTCTAAGCCTCACGACGAAATACAGGCTTATTATTTTAAAACAGATAGCAACGCAATAGAACCCGAGCAATATTATACATTATATTCTCACGGTGGACATGACGAAAATAGAGCAGATGAGAAAATACCTGAGTGGGACGGAGAAAGACTTTTCATACATAAGGTTATTAATCCGGGAGAAAATTCTCCATCCTGCTATTGTTTTTCTCTTCACTTATCTAAGGATGACGCCGAGAAAGGTAATAACCCTTTGTTTTTTGATTCCTGCGGAATAGGGAGCGCAATCGAAAGCCTTGTAGTTTCTCCTTGGGGTAGGGCTGAAAAACAGGGGGGAGCATTTAGAGAAGATCAAGACGGGAACAATAGGTACATATCTCAAGAAGCTTATGAAGAAGCTTCCAGTGACTGCGGTGGATATTGCTGCGAATATTTGGAAAATCCAGACGATTGGCGAGGCTCCTTAGGTCCTGTATTTCCATCCTATCAAGCGGGAGATATAATATCTGTCCATGCAATACTTGACCCTATTTATGTAAAAAATCCTGATTTCGCGACGAGCTGCTGGGAGTGTGATAACGGAGAAATTGTCAACGCCATAACCGAGTCAGAAGCAGGTAGAGAGTGTGCTGAAATTAATTCTACAGTAAAAGCGGATAGCAAGCATGAGTGCACTGTTTCTGATATTTCTGGCCAAGATTTTGGAAAGATAGTTGACCCTGACATTGATGATCTTTCTCATTTAGATGAGCCTCATCATATTATATGGCGGGGAGGAGATCAGTTTTTCTTCGATGGAGTTTGGAGAAAAAATATAGAAAAAAATGTAAGCTTATTTGAAACATTTAGAAAAGCAAAATCCCATGGCAGCAATCAAATATGGTCCGACATTACTGTGGGTACTGTCAAGAATTCCATATATGGTTGCTGTGACGATAATCCACCGGGGAAGGCAGATGCTGGTGTTAACAAACAAAGAGCTCAAACTCAACCGGACGGCTGCAACCCAAACCCATCATCCGCGCTAAATTGTGGGGGAGCACTAGATTGGAAAAAATTAGACGGCACAGGAATAAGAAAAAATGATGGATCCATATACAACGCCGGAAGCATTGTTACCTATAATGGTAAATGTTTTTACTGTACTCCTAACGAAGTAAACTACAAAGAAGACGGCACCCTTGATGCGCCTACTTTAACCGCTCCAGAAGCGCCACCTTCTGAAAATGAGTTAGATTGGAAGCTTTGCGATGAATGTTTATATGAACTTCCTTCTCCAGACACGGGAGAATGTACACCAGATGACCCGGTCTCCACTACATGTGACCCCGCTCAATATCCGGGCTCTGCGACCACAACAAGTACAACTTCGAGCCCTGTTTGCGATTGTTGTGACACAGCAAAATATTGGAAACCTGACGAAAATTACGCAGAAGGCGAATGTGTCCTTTTCAAAACCAGTAAGTTTTCTGTTAATAATTCGGAAATTGTGCCTGTTTGTTTTGCGAGAACAGCGGTCGATGCAGGCTCAGAGGAGGCGCCAGACAGATCATTAGGTTGGGCTTCGTGTCAGAATTTACCCATAACAGTAAAGACCCTAAACCTTGCTAAAACAAGATCATATTCAGACATACCTTTCGCGGTCATAAAATATGAAGACATTAATTTAGAGGGAAGAGTAAGAAAAAATTTAACATGTGGAATGGCCGGAAAAGAGGGGATGGCCGGATCTCAAGGTTTTCAGGGGTGTCAAGGCGCGCAGGGCGCGCAGGGCGCGCAAGGAGCACAAGGCCCAGAGGCAGATTGCACCGGCTGCTGTCCAGTGTGCGAAGCGATAGACGTTTATTGTGCTGATGATACAATTGATTTTACTTCAGATGATTGTGAATGTTGGGAAACAGGGGAGATAGTGTCCGTTAGTTATACTAAGGACGGGTCAAATTATTGTGTGGATGGGAAAATTACAGCTATAGAGAGTGGAGCCTGTGATCATGATTGTGCCGATCCGCCGACAACAACTCCCGCGCCGACAACTACGACAACCGGAGGCCCGACTACTACCACTACGAATGCGCCAGACTGTCATAGCACTGTTTCTTATTATGGATATTGCGAAAAATGTACAGTTTCAGGTGATGACTGCGTGACCGGAAGTGGGTGTGGTTCTTGCGGGCCACACACGGCGGCTGGGTCTTTGCCGAATGGC
>NZER01000491.1 GCA_002690445.1 Candidatus Pacearchaeota archaeon | reverse complement strand
TTGAGATCCTCGTTTCTGGACTCCGGTCCGCGCTGGTCAAACAGCAATAATCTCTCGCCTCGCCTGAGTCTCCCCGGCGTGTGCGGCTGCCTCGATGGTCGGCAACCCGCGAGCGTTTGAATTGTCCGGCTGAGTCACTTTGATTGTTCAGCGGTGAGCGGCCTGCCCACTGGTTCCCATGGTACAGCCTTGTTGCGATTAGTCAACAACAATAAGGGTCAGGACGAAAAGAAAACCGCCCCGGCTCCTCGGTGGAGTGCGGGGCGGTTCGGCCTCCGGGGCGCTGGCCTAGTGCAAGTGGTGGTTTCTGATGTGGGAGAGCAGGTTGATTCGGTGTGTTGCCTTCCCCGGTTCCATCGAGCGCTTCACTTGCCAGATTAGATCCTCCAGTTGCTCAAGCCAATCGTCAGTGTGGAGATAGGCGGGCGCGGTCCCTCCGCAATTCTCACACTGACACTTTCGGCAGGTGATGGGGTGCTCCTCTCCTCCGCAATCCTCACACTCGCAATGGATGGTCTCTCTGTTCGCCATCGTTCCTTCCTCCGGACTGGTTGTTGTACGTCATCAATTTATATGCGGTGGCTGTTGGTGTCAAGTGCAGTGTTTCACGTGAAACGGTCGGGGCCGATCGTCTTGCGCCCTGGCTGTTGTGGTGTCGCATCATCGGCCTGCGCCCTGGGCTGTTTGTTCTCGGCCGAGGCGGTGGGGGGGTGTGTGTTTGTAAGTCGGTTACATACACGGGTCAGTCGGATCCGCGTTTCTCCCCGCGAGCGCTCGCGAGGCAACACATAAGCGGTGGCTGATGGGTGGGCGAGGGCGGCGCTGGCGTGCTGGCGAGGCAGGTGCGCGGGCAGGGGCCTAAGGGATCGGCCGAGGCAGGGGGGGCGGGGGGCAGGAAACCGAACCATCGACGCCCGGCCGCCGGGTCTCTCTCTTTTGCTATACCCCCACGCAAAAATATGATATAAATACCATACGGTAATATTACCGGAAGGTATGTGGTCCTACAGCAACGAGGAGAGTAAAGATGAGTAGGGTAACGAGCGAGGAGTTTGCTGCTAGGTTGAAGTCGTCTGGGAAGTGGGATGAGTTCAAGGCTATGCGTCAGGCTCGTTTGGACAGTGGGATGAGCAAGAAGCAGGCGTATGACGAGACGGCGTCTGACTATGGTATTAACGAGATGGTACCTGAGGGTGTTGGAGTGGAGGTTCGCGAGGAGCGAGCGGTATCGAAGGATATATTTGTTGGCAAGAGTGGATCTGTCCGGAGTGATTTCGAGTGGGTTTACCGTAATCAGGCGATCACGGATGTGGTTCCTGAAGATGCGCCTAGTTCTGGTGCGTGGGGTTTGTTACAGTTTGCGCGTAGTGATCCGCGCAGTTTCTACGTCAAGTGGATGGACGTGGTGAGTCGTAGCGAGGATCGTGACGCAGTGATAGAGGGGTTCAAGCAGGATGCCCGTCGCGCCACTTCTGAAATCGCAGAGATGCTTAGCGACTTCCGGTCTGTGTTACCAGACAGTTCCGAAGGGTTACGCGGAGAACTTGGAGTACCGGAGTTGGTTGCTGACGAAGTCGGCTGATGACTTGGAGTTCCAGTCTGCTTTGTGGAGTGCCTGTGCTCAGGACGTATTGTTTTACGTGAACGCATTTGTGTGGACGTATGATCCTCGGAAGATCTCTGACGGTCAGAGTCCGAAGTTGCCGTTCATAACGTACCCGTATCAGGACGAGGCATTTTTGTCGTTGGACGAGTCGATTGGCGAGAACGACGTATTGATTGAGAAGTCTCGCGACATGGGTGCCAGTTGGATTTGTTTGACGGTATTTCAGTGGAGATGGTTGTTTCATCGTATGCAGAGTTTTCTGATGGTATCTCGTAAGGAGGCGTTGGTGGATGGTGCTGGCGACTCGTTATTTGGTCATCTGGATTTCATCCACAAGGGTTTACCGAAGTGGTTGATGCCGAGGTTTAAGCGTCAGAAGTTGAAGTTGATCAACCTCCAGAACGACTCGAAGATTGAGGGTGAGAGTACGACGGACAACATTGGTCGTGGTGGTCGTAGGACGGCGATGTTGGTTGACGAGTATGCGGCGTTTGATCAGGGTGGTTGGGACGTTCTTGGTGCGACTGCCGACACGACCAACTGTCGTATATTCAACAGCACTCCGAACGGCACGGCGAACGCTTTTTATGCTCAGCGTCAGAAGGGTACTGCTCGTCTTCGGTTCCATTGGCCGGACCATCCTGAGAAGAGTGATGGTCTCTACCATGACGAGGATGGTTTGCCTCGCAGTCCTTGGTACGACGGCGAGTGTATGCGTCGTGCTCATCCGGTTGAGATAGCTACCCAGCTAGACATAGACTATCAGGGTTCAGCGTACCCATTTTTCAATCCGAAGGAGTTGGAGAATCTGAAGAAGCTGTACTGTCGGGAGCCGGATCATGTTGGGACTCTGTATATTGATGGTGATTACGAGCCTAACTTCAGCGAGGACGATGTGGGGCCATTGAGGGTTTGGACACCCCTTACCGATCGCTTTCCTCGCAGCGATCGCGACTACGTTGTCGGTGCTGACATCTCGATGGGAACAGGCGCTAGTGAGTCGGCGTTGTCGGTTGTAGACCGTCTCAGTGGAGAGAAGGTGGCTGAACTGGCGACGAATCGGTTGACTCCAAACCGGTTCGCCGAGTTGGCTGTGGCGCTGTGTCGGATGTTCCTTGGACCGGGAGGTCGTCCGGCATTTTTGATTTGGGAGGCTACAGGTCCGGGCCGAACATTCGGCAGGACTTTGATGGAGGATTGTCGTTTTGGGAATATCTACTACTCGACTAACGACACGAGTCTCAGCAAGCGGCAGAGTGATAGGCCGGGTTGGTTCTCGACTTCTGAGGGGAAGAAGGATCTACTTAGCAACTATCGAGAGCTGCTGATGACTGGTGGAATCATAAACCCCAGCGATAAAGCATTGACTCAGGCTTCTGAGTTTGTATATCTTCCTAATGGGAGAATTGAGCATGGAGGTTCTGTGCTCACGATAGATCCTTCAGACAAGGGTGATAATCATGGGGACGTGGTTATCGCAGATGCCCTCTGTGCGAAGATATTTCGCGAGAGGAAGCAGAGTAAGCCTGAAATGCAAGCCGGTCCTCCGGTGATGTCGTTTGAGTGGCGCCGCAAGGATAGGTCTAGCCAAACTGAGGAATGGTCTTAATGCCTCCTCCGCTACAGTCGCCTCCGCCCGGCCCGCTATTTGGTCCGGTGCGTTTCAACATGGGACCGGCTGGTCAGGGTTATCCGAACTTTTTTCCTGCGATGTCTCCGGCGACTGCTGGTGACTGGAACGAATATAGTCAGGTTGACCAGTTTGACATCTTGGATCCCGGCGATCCTTGGCCGTTTTCCGGTGGCGGGATGTCTCCATTGCCTGCTGGTCCTGAGCCGGGTGTGGCAGTGCCGGGTTGGTCTCCCACGATGAATTATGCGGGTAACCCGATCGACTATACATCTCCGGGTGTTCAGGGTTTCGGTGCTCCTCCTCCGTGGAACAATCCGTTTGGTGGTGTTCCGGCTGCGCCTAATTTTGGGCAGATGATTGGTCAGGGCATGGCTCAGGGCGCTGGCGCAGCGGTTGGTCAGATGTTGCCACAGGCCGGTGGTCTACCGGTCCCGAACCCAATGCCGCCTCAAACGCAGGTCCATCCGGATCCTTTGGGTCGTCCCGGCATTCAACACGCTTGGCCCGGTCAAATCAGTCCGACAGTTCCTCCGTGGTGGCAACCGCAACCGGGCGATCAATGGCCACAGGTTCCCGGTGGCGGGCCGACGATAGACAATCTATTCCCCTACTAAGAATATCTAGTGCCCCGCATAGAAAAAAAAGACAAGTTGCTCATACAGCGTTTACGCGAGAATATGCGTGAGTCTCGCAAGAAGCTGGAGCAATACCGGGAGCTTCATCGTAATGCCGTAAAGCAATATGTGGGCGGGTTTTACAGTCGGACGGGATCGGACAAGCCGAGGTCTTTGAACCTCATCGAGTTGGCTGTCAACGTGTACGAGCGTAACCTAGCGGCTCGTCCTCCGAAGGTGAACATAGTCACTCGCGAGAGGAATTTCCGTCCGATAGGTAAGAAGCTAGAAGCTGTCATCAATGAGATGTTGACGACGACTCGCGACATTCATCAGGTCATTCAGAGCGTGGTAAAGGCGTCTCTGTTCTCGATTGGTATTTGCAAGGTTGGTATCAGGAATCGCGGAGAGTATTCGGTTGACGGTTACCAGTTGCATAACCTTGAGCCTTACATGACCCAGATTCTTCTGGATGATTGGGTCCACGACATGTCGGTTCGCAGGATGTCCGAGATCAGTTTTGCTGGTCATAGATTCCAGATCGATCTTGACGAAGCGAAGGAGCGTAAGGATTTCGACTCGAAGGTTCGTAAGAATCTTCAGCCTATCCATAGCCAGAGCTTCAACGATTCTGGCGACGAGCGTATCCACACTATCTCTCAGGGCGCATCTGCCGGATTCGAGGAGTCGTTCTACGAGAAGGTGGAGTTGTGGGAGGTTTGGTTGCCTAAGAGCAAGCAGATTGTCACTCTTACTGATCGAGACGGGGATTCGCCCCTGAAGATTGTCGACTGGGTTGGTCCGAAGAAGGGTCCGTACCATTGGCTGTATTTTGATTCGGTGGATGGTCAGACGATGCCGCTTCCTCCGGTTGCTCAGTGGTTGGGTCTTGATGCGACGGCAGAGGGGTTGATGCGGAAGCTGGACCGTCAAGCACAGCGAGCCAAGGTGGTTGGTGTTGCTCGTGGTGAAGACAGCGAAGATGCTGAGAGGATCAGGAAGACGAGCGACGGAGACATCGTCGGTGTTCAGAATCCTGATGCGATTCAGGAGAAGATGTTTGGCGGGATCGATCAGAGGAATTTTGCCTTCATGCTCCAGATCAAGGAGCTGTTCAGTTGGCGGGCTGGGAATATCGATGCGCTTGGCGGTCTCGGTCCTCAGAGCGAGACTCTCGGTCAGGATCGGTTGTTGTTTGCCAGTGCGAACCAGCGAGTGAGTGGTATGCAGGATGCGGTGGTGGATTTCACCAAGCGTATCTTGGAGGATTACGCTTACTACGTCTGGGCCAATCCCGTAAAGGAGTATCCTGCGACTCTTCAGATCAAGGGTCTTGGTGCACCTATCGAGACGACGCTTAGTCCCAGCGAGCGTCCTTTGGAGGAGTTTCAGCAGCACCAATTCAACATCGAGCCGTATTCGATGTCGTACTCATCTCCTCACCAGAGGCTGCAAAATGCGACTCAGATTCTTCAAACAGTGCTGATGCCGATGATGCCCTTGATGCAGCAGCAGGGATTGAGCATTGATGTAAACGCTATCGTCGCTATGTATAGCGAGTACGGCGATCTTCCTGAGTTGAAGGATTTGATTGTCAGCGAGGGTGAACAGATCATGAAGGGGGCAGGACCGGCCGCTGGAGGCCCGTCAGGTGGCCCAGAAGGCGGCGCAGGGCCTGAAGAGGCGGGATTACCCCAACAGACTCATCGGATCAACGAGAGGCGAAATGTGACTCCTCCGCAGCAAGGTCAACAGGAGATGGTTGCCGAGTTGATGGGTCAGCAAGGCGCTCAGCAAGGAGGTGGCGGGTATGGCTAGTATCCCCTCTATGACCGGTTTATCCGGCATGGCTAGTGGTGGTATGAACATGTTCCCCGGAGCAAGTTTGCCAGCGTTGCAGCAGATGGCTTCTTCCTTCGGTATGCCACAGATGCAGTCTCAGCAGCAGGGGTTATTTGCTGCTGGCGATGTGCCATACAACGGTGAGGTGGAGCAGCTCTCCAACCCGTATTTCCTGCTCGAATCCGAGGAGGAGAAGAAGAAGCGGCGTAAGAGACAACAAGAGGCTCAAGGACAATACGAGGCGCTCAAGCCTTTCACCCAGTTGTGGAAATAGTGACATGGCTCCTCCCGGTTTGTATCCCCAGCTAAGGCAGCAGCCTGCTGGCACTGGAAATATATCATACCCGCAGTTCCAACAGCAGATGGGAATGCAACAGCAGATGGCGATGCAGCAGAAGAATCAGATGCAGCAGCAGAGGCAGCAGCAGTATACAGCTATGCAGCAGCACGCTCCGGGCTACGAGCAACGAGGTTACACCTACCCTGACATTTACCCGCCAACAAGTATTAACCCTGAAAACGTCCCGCTGATGGAAGAGTCCGCCGGATCGGGTCCGGTCTTCGATGGGCCTCTTATTGTCAATCCGCAGAGCAGCGCCGAGTTTCTATTGGAGCTAAACCAAATGGGATTGGATCCAAATTCGCCTTTTTTTGCTGGCGACCAGACCGGACCAACATTGCCGGTGTACCAGAACAACCCCATCGACTACACCGCGCCGTGGAACGTCGGGCAATACCAAGGATACCAAGGATATGACGAACCGGGTGGAGAACCGTGGCCCTCGCAATTCGACCTCGACAACCTTGAGTTGGACCAAAGATTAGGCATACCTCCCAACGTGGCTCAGAATACCGCCCACTGGTCTGTGCCT
>NZER01000490.1 GCA_002690445.1 Candidatus Pacearchaeota archaeon | reverse complement strand
CGGTTTGAACCTTGTCGGTTGGATCCTTTTCCATCGATTCAGTACTTTTGCCCTAAAAAGTCCCAAAGCAAGGCATTTGCCGCCCTTGACCGCGCTAAAACGGCCCAGTAATGTGCACATATGGCCCATTTGAAATTACCAGCCAACCCCTTGACCCCTCAGCGCCCACCCGACAAGGTTCCAACCGTGGTGATCCTCAGGGGCTTACCCGGCAGCGGTAAAAGCACAGTGGAACAACTCCTGGTGGCTCACACGATCCTCAGCATGGATGCCTTCTGGGAGCTGGGCGGTGGCGGATACAAGTTTAGGCCATCAGACATCGCAGAGGCGATCCAGTGGGTCCGTGACGATTTTATCCGCGCCCTGGCCGCCCGGGATGAGCTGATCGTGGTGGACAACACGAACACCACAATGGAGGAAATGGCCTTCTACCGGCGAGAAGCAAAGGCCGCTGGCTACGTGGTACACATTGTCCACGTGGAGGCGACAGTCGAAGACGCCGCTTCTCGTGGAATTCACGGGGTCCCTAAAAAGAAGGTCGAGCAAATGCGCGCCCGGTGGGAGCCCGTCTAATGGCGCAATTAGTGTTACCAGGTAATCCGCTCCTGGTAGACGGGCGGAAAAAAGAGGTTGATCCATCTCGGCTGGATATACCGTTCACCACCAGGGGCAAGACGAACCCAAAGAAGGAGTTTCGGCTGGCCCTTCGTGCGAAGACGGCAACGGATGCGGTGGGGGACATCTATCCCGACTGCGACATCTACGGCCTGACAAAGGGCCAGTTCGATCTCCGGTTCCTGCTGGCCGCGGTGCTCAAGCAGACGGGCCCCGCCGATCTGACTATCTCCACATGGACCTGCAGCGCCGCAGACGTGGAGGACATCGCCAGCTGGGGCCCCAAGGGAATGATCACGTCCTGCCGGTGGGTCATGGACTACAGCTTTCAGCGCCGCGAGCCCAAGGAGGCCCAGGCGATTCGTAAAGCCTTCGGTACCGATTCCATCCGCATCACGAAGACGCACGCAAAGTTTTACCTGATCACAAACCCGGCCTGGAACATCGCCGTCCGAACATCGGCCAACCTGAACATGAACCCGCGCACCGAGGACTTCAACATTGTGGAGGACCAGCGCGTGGTCGAATTTTTGTCCGTATTTGTGGACTCCATCTTCAAGGCCCAGCGGTCCAGCGACATCGACAAGAGCCCGTATGAGCAAGTTAAGCAGTGGGAGCGCCTCTAATGGCCAAGGTTACAAGGCAGGATATTCTGAAACTCATCGTTGAAGGCAATACACCCCCTGACATCGTGGCGCTGCTGAGGGAGCAAGGTATATCCAGCCCAGCCAAGCGACTCGCCGCCGCGTTCGATCACCTCAAGCGGACGGCATCCATCCCGGATGACGTAACCAAGGCGTGGGCGCGGGAGGCATACAGGGAGTGTTACCGAAGGCTCCTGGCAAGCGGGGACTACGCCGGTGCGGTGCGCGCGCTCAACTCCATTTTGAAGTTGTCCCCAGGACTGGAGACCGAGGCCGATGACGATGTTTCCACCATGACAGAGAAAGAACTGCGTGCCGAGCTGGCAGAGGAAAGCCCATAATGAAGCCCCCGCGCGGAACCCAGATTTGGTACACGGAAGGCCGGGATGTTCCACCGGTCTACTTCGGCCTCGACCGCGGCGTGTTCCGGGAAGGGATAGGCTTCCCAAACATCGAGCCCCCGGTGGCGCGCTGGCGCTCCTGGATCGTTGACAACCTGTTGAGAAGGGCCCTGCGTTTGCTGGACCCGTCGAGGATTATCGAATGAAGAACAAGCCCAGGAAGAAGATCAACGCGACCATCGAGCCCATGGGGGACTGGATGGTCCTGCGCCCCATCCGCAAGGAGATGACGCAGAGCGGGCGCCTGCACATCCCCACGGGCCGCGCCGAGTTGCCCAAGGCCCGGGTGCTGGCCGTTGGCCCGGAGGTGACAGGACCCAAGGCCGGTGACATCGTCCTGCCGGGCCAGCTCCCGGAGTTCCCCATCTACGAGGTGAGGGTCAACGGGGAGACGCTGGGCGTGGTGCGCTCGGGCGCCATCCAGGGAGTGATCCACGGACTCGACGAGAGTCGCTTTGAGGAAGGCATGTCCGCGCTGGAGACCGAGGAAATCAACAAGCGCGACGGCCCCTCTGACATTGTGGTGCCCAACTGAGCATGAGCCCACCCATCCGCCCATACGAGCCCGAGGACATCCGCCTGGTGTTCTCCTCTTGGCAGCTCCAGGTGCGCGCCGTGCGCCCCTGTAAGCACATGAGCGGGCCGGAGTGGCAAGCACACAAGAACCTTATCAAAGCCATCATCCGGCGCAGCCCTCCGCTCCTGGAGCACGAGCCCGGCTTCCCGGCCCAGGTCCACGGCTGGATCTGCGGAGAGGTGCGCGACGGGCTGCAGGTCCTGCACATGGTCTACACCCGCAACTACTGGCGCGAGAAGGGCGCCGCCGGCCGCCTCATGGATCACATGTTCCCCGACCTGGGCGAAGAGCCCGTCTTTCACACACACAACACCGCGGCCACGCACTACCACCGGAAGCGATGGTCTCTGCGGTTCAACCCTTACCTGGTAGGAGTTCCCCTTGGCCGAGAAGAAAGAGAAAAAAGAGATGATCGAGTGGATCGCACCGGTTCACAGCATGGACGGACAGGCGACCATCGCCGCGGATCGCAACCACATCCTTGAGGAGCACCCCTTGGGGGTCAAGGAAACGGTCCTGGACGCAGACGGCGCCGCGGCCATCGTGCGCGTCTACCCGCCGAGCAACATCAAGTGCGTGGGACTCTCAGTGCCCGTGTCCAAGTCCCGGACCAAGAAGGCACCCGCAAAGCCAGTTGTGACCAAGTAGCGGGGTGTGCTCCGCCGCCAGAACATATTTTGCCTGCTGGCCCAGGTAGCCATGGGATTATCCCAGGCACAGCTTGAGCTGCGGGTGCGGGAGATGCGCCGCCGGGCGGTCATCAAGTCCAGCGCGTTCCCCGAGCAACAGGCGGTCATGGACGATCCCTGCCGATTCAAGGTGGCATGGACCACCCGGAGGGCGGGTAAGACCTATACTGCGGTCATTGACTGGGTGCTGGAGGGAATGGATCACCCGTTTTCGCAGTCCCTCTACCTCGGCTTCGCCCGCAAGGACGCCAAGCGCAGGTGTTGGCCCATTATCAAACAGGTCAACCGGATGTTCGATCTTGGCATCCACTTCAACGAGGTGGACCTTGTGGCCACACTGCCCAACGGGAGCGTCCTGGAGCTATACGGGGTGGACAAGCCCGGCCTGGACGACAAGCTCCATGGAACCAAGCTCCTGCGCGTCTACATCGACGAGGCGGCGTTTTACCGGGTGGATCTGCTGCGACTGTTCAACGGGGCCATCCTGGACGCGGTGAGCGACCTCCAGGGCGAAGTGTGGCTCATGAGCACCCCGGGGTACCTCACCCGCGGCCTGTTCTTCGAACTGACCAAGAGCTTTGACTGGCGCACGGTCTTTCAGCGCCGCCGGCCCCCGCCAACCGACTTCGCCCCCGGCGCGGGGCGCTGGAGCGTTCACCGCTGGACCACGGAGCAGAACCCCCATATGGCGGCCATCTTCGCCCAGGAGATCGCGGACGCCAGGGCAGCGGACCCGGATGTGGAGAAAAACCCGGAATTTCTCCGCAACAAGCGCGGGGCCTGGGTGCATACCACCGGAGAGCAGGTCTATACCTGGGACGCGGACAAAAACACCTATCGTGGGGAGTGGAAGCAGAAGCCCGGGGATCACTACGGCCTCGGGATGGACTACGGCCACGACGACGCGGCGGCCTCCAGCCTGTGCGTGTGGCGCGAGGACACACCCCTATTTGTTGAGCTGGAGTCTACGTTGTTTCACGCGCCGTCCATGTCAGAGCTGGCGGGCCACGTCCGGGGACACATGGAGATCCACCCCGACATCGAGATAGTGGGCGACCCCGGGAGCAAGGCGTACTTTGAGGAGCTGCGCCGTGCGCATGAACTGCCGATCATGCCCGCGGAGAAGTCCAGTAAGTTTGATTGGATCCAGATCAAAAACTCTGCCTACCGCGCCGGACAGTGCCAAATGGTGGACCCTGCCAGCTCCCCGCACGTGCGGGAGATTGGAGACCTGGTGTGGCGCGTCAAGCCCGATGGGACCAAGGAGGAGGCCCAGGGGCTGCCAAACAACGCCTGTGACGCCCACTTGTACATTTTCCGCCATGCGCGGCACTATATGAGGCCGGAGACGGGGTGGGAGCCTCACACCGTCCTCACGAGGGAGCAGCACAACAAGCGCCTCGAAGATGCAATGATCGCGTTGGAAGAAAGCGAGATGGAGGATGACAATGAGCCCCGCTGGAACGAATAAAAAGCACTGGTGGCAGGAGAAGAAAGATCAGCACGTTGGCGTGTTCGATGTGCTCCACGACCTGGAGGACGAGATCGGGGCCCGGGATGCGTGGTGGAATGAGCTGCTCAGCGACTTTCTCAACAAGCCGGTGAGTGGGTGGACCCCCGGGAGCCGAGTCCCCATGGATCAGCAGGTAAAGAGCCTGGTCAGCGGTGAACCCCGACTCGTGCTCAAGCCCTCCAGCAACTGTATCCATACTCTGGGGTCTCGTGTGGCCGGCCAGAAGATCAAGCCCCGGTTCCTCACCAACACCGCGGGGAGCAACGCCTGGGGGCTGCGCCGGGAGGCCCGGAAACTGGAGAAGGCTGTACAAGGGGAGTGGACACGGGGAAAGGTCTACAAAAAGGCCATCCCGGTTTTCTACGACGCCGGGATCCTGGGCAAGGGTGCCTTAAAGATTTTCCCAGATCGAGGCCGCGTGAAGTTCGAGCGCGTTTTCCCTGGCCTGCTGGCCGTGGACCCGGACGCATGCTTGACCTCACCGCCGAGGACCCTCTACCAGATCGGGTATTACCCCGCCGAGGTCCTCAAGGCTCGTTTCCCGGACGCCGAGAACGCCAAGGCCATTGATGCACAGATCGGAAAGGTCGTGCTTTCAGGCCCCCAGGCGGAGCCCGGAGAGCTCAATATCACAGACATTGTCGAGGTGGCCGAGGCGTGGCACCTGCCGAGCGGCCCGGATGCCAAAGATGGCAAGTGGGTAATCTGCATCGACGGCCACACCCTCCAGAGCGAGACCTGGAAGATCGAAGTGTTCCCTTTCGCCTTCTTCGACTGGACGCAGCCGATCCTTGGCTGGTACCCAGTCGGCTTGATGGAGGACCAGCGCCCCCTGCAAAAGCAGCTCAACAAAATGCTGGGGAGGGTGCAAGACGCGCTCAACCTGTACGCCAACGCCAAGACCTACGTGGAGAAGGGCAGCATTGTAAAGGGGCACCTGAAGAACATCACCGGGACCGTGGTGGAGTTCAACAAAGGGTCCCAAAGGCCGGTGGTGGAGATGGCCCCCAGCCTCAGCTCTGAGGTGGTGCGGACCATCGAGAACCTGTACAGCAAGGTTTACGAGGAGTCCGGCGTGAGCATGCTGTCAGCGGCCAGCAAGTTGCCCGCCCAGGTGGAGAGCGGGATCGCCATGCGGACCATGCAGGACACCGAGACGGGACGGCACATGCTGCTGTCGCAGGAATGGGAGGACTTTTTTGTCCAGATCGCGGTTCTTACCGTGGACTGCTGCAAGATGATCGACGAGCAAATGCGCGCCCAAGAGGTCGAGGAGGGCGCAGAGCCAGCGGCGGGATACGTCTCCCGCTACAGGGTCTCGGACGGATTCGAGGAGATCGTCTGGGCTGACATCGACCTGGACCTGCAGGCAGCGGAGCTCGAGGTGCAGCCTGCCAGCTACTTGCCGCACACCATCACCGGTCGCCTGGGAACAGTGATGGACATGCTAAACGCTGGCCTGTTGGGAGACCCCTCGTCACCTGACAGCCAGGCCAAGGCATTTCAACTCATCCAGATGCCAGACCTTGATCAGTTCACGAGCCTGGAGACCGCGGCGCTGGAGGACATCGACCGGCAGGTGGAGGAGATGTTGGATAACGGCAAGGCCCAGAGCCCGAGCCCGTTTCAGAACCTCCAGCTTGCCCAGGCCCGGGTAGTATCGGCCCTTCTGCGCGCCCGGCAGGACGGCGCCCCTGACGAGCGCCTGGCCCTCATGATCAACTATCTCAATTCCGCCAAAAAGCAGGTGGACGACGCGGCCGCGGCAGAGGCGCAGATGGAGGCCGAGGCCATGGCAGCCGCGCAGCCTCCCCCGCCCCCCGGCGGCCCCGGCCCGATGGAAATGGGACCTGCGCCCGAGCAACTCGAACCCCCAGCCCCAGGGATGGCCCTGGAATAGGTGATATGTGGAAGACTTTGTGAATAGCCTGTTGATGCGTGACCCCATCCTCTGCAACGCCGAGGAGGCCCAGGAGCACGCCGGCTTCTCCGATGCCCCCGGTGGCCCCACTCTAACCCCGGTGGAGGAAGGGGAGGCCGATGCCGCGGAGGAAGCGAAGCCCGAGCCCGTCACCGAGCTGGAGGAGGCCCCCGCCGAGGACCTCAACGCCCGCCAAGAGGCAGACGCCGCGACCCGTGACCGCCAGCTCATCGAGCGCGAGGCGGCGCTGAAGGTTCGCGAGGAGCAAGCGGCCCAGTGGGAGGAGATCCGAGGGCTTGCCGGAGAGAACCCGGCCGAAGCCGCCAGGCGCCTCGGCATCGATCCGGGCAAACTCGCAGAGCAATATATGGGCGTGGAGAAGGAGCCCACCGAGCAAGACAACGTCCAGGCCGCTGTTCAGGCCGCCATGGCCCCCATGCTCCAGCAGATGCAGGCCATGCAGGAGGAGACATCGCGCCACCGCGCTCACGCCGAGTTGGGACAGATGGTGCAGGCGGACCCGGAAAAATATGCCCTGGTGGAGACCATCGGGCCGGCCGCCATGGACGAGGTCCGGCGCCGAGCATCCGACTTCGAGCAGCGGACGAGGATGCAAGCGGACATGCCAGCCATCCTTGCCCAGGTCGAAGAGGAATACACACAAAACGTGTTCGCTGGACTTGAGCGCCTCGTTAAGGTACCTTCGTACAAAGAGCGAATACAGAAGCTTTTGGGAAGTCCGACAAATACACCGGCCAAAAAAGATATCCCCCCCGCGGCCCCCGGACAAAAGCCCCAGACTCTTTCCTCAGAAATGGAGGGCGAAGCTGCAAAAGAGCAACGCCTTATGACCGAGGATGAGGAGATGACAGAAGCAGCGCGGATCATCCGCGAAGACATCGCGAGGCAGAAGGGCGAATAGGCCCACACCACAATTAAACCGCCCCACCCTGCAGGTCTGATATTAGACCTGTCCCGGCCTGACAATACGCACCACGCGAGCCGGACAGACCCCACGGGACACGAGGCACCCGTGAGGTATTTCCAATGGCAGCTCTGTCAATGACCGGCTTTGATCACGCGCTCAAAACCATGTACTCCGAGCGAAAGGTTCTTTCGCTCATCTTCAAGGACAACCCCTTCCTGGCCAAGGTCGCCAAGAACATGAAGTTCGGCGGCCGCACCAAGAACCTGGACGTGGTCTACTCCCCCGGCGCTGGCGAGGGTGCCGTGTTCTCCACCGCACAGGCCAACGTCGGCGGCGCCAAGGGCAAGCAGTTCGCCATCACCCGGAAGAACAGCTACGCCCTGCGCCAGATCGACAACGAGGTCATCGAGGCGAGCGAGATCGATGAGGGGGTGTTGCTCAAGGCCCTAAAGCTGGAAGGCGACAGCGCGATCCAGCAGCTCAACAACTCTCTGGGCGGCGCGATGTTCCAGGACGGCAGCGGCAAGATCGGAGAGATCACCATCAACGTCTCGTATCCAGCGTCCGGCGACGAGGCCCTGCTTGCGACCACGGATGACGTGGTCAACTTCTACGAGGACCAAAAGCTCGTGGTGGCAGCGAGCACGGCAGCGACCCCCAGGGCGGGTACCCTCACCATCAGCAAGCGTAACGAGGTGACCGGCGTCCTGACGATGTCGGCGGACCTGAACGACGTAAGCGACGGCATCCCCGCCATTACCACCGGTGACAGCATCTTCACGGAGGGGCGATACGTTGCCGCGAGTGACAAGCTAAACCTGGTGGGCCTCGGCGGCTGGATTCCCGCCACCGCCCCCACTGCAGGTGACGATTTCTTTGGCGTGGACCGCTCGGCGGATCCCACGCGCCTTGCCGGGTACCGCTTCACCAATACGGGGAGCTATTCTGGCTACAACACCATCGACGCCGTCAAGTTGCTCTGCCGCATGATCGGACGTGCTGGGTTCACCCCCGACACGGCTTTCATGTCCCACGAGCGCCTCGACGGACTGATTGCCGTCCTCGGCGCCAAGGTGCAGTACAACAAGCAGGTGGTGCCCATCCACAACGCGAAGGGCAAACTCATCGCTGAGGTGGGATTCGACGCCGTCCGCGTTCACACCCCCAGCGGAGTGGTGGACTGCATCGCGGATCGCTCCTGCCCCAATGCCACCGTTTTCGTGCTGAAGATGGACGTCTGGAGCCTGTGGAGCCTGGGCCAGACCGTCAAGTGGATTAGCGACGTATCCGGCGCCAAGACCCGCACCCGCGAGAGCGCGGACGGCGTGGAACTGCGCCTGGTCTCCAGGTCCAACCTGACCTGCTGCGCCCCAGGGTGCAACGGTCGGTTCGACTGGAGCTAACCCATTTTCTCCCCCGGGGCCTGACTGGCTCCGGGGGCGTTAAGCCTGGAGGAGAAAATGAGCAAAGAACTGACAGAGGGCATCCAGCACAACCAGCCCGGCATGGTGAAGCTGATCGGCGTGGCCACCTTCGACGCCATGGGTGATCCGGGAGTGATCGACATTCCCAAGGTTAATACCATCGCGCACGACTCGGTGGGGGCCTACACCATCGAGTTGCAGGACAGCTACGTGGAGTTTCACGGGATGACCATCACCCCCCTGCGCGCCGGCGCCGAGGTGGGGGTCAGATTCCAGGTCCAGGAAGCGGACGTGGACAACTACCCCGGCGGCACCATCGCGCTGAGGTTCTACGACTTCAACAGCCCCGGGAACCTGCGGAACCCCATCAGCTGTGATCTGTACTTCGAAATCAATCTGGACAACGTCCCGGAGTAGGAGCGTGACACATGGCCCGGACGCGGACCCTACAGCAGTTGAGGGACGAGATCCGCAACCGGGCGGACGTCACCGCCAACGACATCCCGGACGCCGAGCTTGACGCGCTGATTAACGGCCAGCTCGCCCGCCTCTACCGCCTGCTGACCAAGGTTAACCAGGATTATTTCCTCAGCGACGACACCGTCACCGTGGTCTCCGGTACCGACGAGTACGCGCTGCCCTCCGACTTCTGGCAGGTCCTCGGCGTCGATTACCAGGCCGGAAATTACTGGTATGCCATGCCGCGCTTCACCTTCAGCGAGCGTAACAAGTACCAGCGCAGCAGCGTCAAGGAGGGGACGGCCTACCGGGTCATGGGCGCCAATATTCGTTTTGCCCCTGTGCCAACCTGGGGCGGCACCGTGCGCCTGTACTACATCCCCGCCAGCCCCCTGCTCGTCAACGCCGGAGACACCGTGGACGGGTTCTGTGGGTTCGAGGACTATGCCGTGGTCTGCGCGGTGATCGCTATCAAGTCCAAAAACGAGGAGGATATCAGCGCCGAGGCCCTGGAGCAAAAGGCACTGTACGCGGACATTCACGCCAGCGCAGCAGAGCGAGACCCGGGGGAGCCCGACAGGGTTCGAGACGTCAACGAGGATGCCATGCAGGACCTCTATCCCACGGGATAGGCCATGCCCGCTCCCCCCGAAATGCGTAAGGTCCACGTGCGGCGCAAGGAGCTGCAGGACGTCGACGAGGCCGCGCGCGAGGCCATCGACAATCTGCGGAAGGTCCCCATTCTGGGGGGTGCCCCGGTGACCGCGGACCTGGCCCTAGGGAGTAACATGGTCGCTCATGGCCTTAGAAAGACCCCCACCGGATGGATCGTCATCGACAGGGACTCGGCGGCCACGGTTTACCGCACCGCATGGGACAAAACACACCTGACCCTCCAAGTGTCAGCGGCCGTCACCGTCAAACTGTGGGTGTTCTGATGGCGCTGACGAAGAAGACGATCCCCCTCACCTTCCGGGCCGGCGTGAGCACCAGCGAGGACCCGAAGATCAGCGGAAAGACTCTCCTCAAAGCCGTGGACGCCATCTTCCCGCGCAAGGGGGCAGTGGGCAAGCGCACCGGAACCAAGAGCCTCGCCGGAACGCACGATGAGACCCACATGGCCACGTACAAGGGACGGCCTGTGGCACTGGAGCACACCATCAAGGTGGAGGACGGCGCCGACATCACCGGCGGCACCATGACCCAGGTTGACACCCTTTCAATGTGGGAGACATCCCTGGAGCGGACGCAGGTCCCCGAGGGCGAGCAGCGCATGAACGCCGAGGTTCTGGAGCAGGGGAACGTCCGGGTGTGGGCCTACGCCCGAGCCGAGAGCGCCGGATACGATCTGTTTATTGAGAGCTACGAGGCCAACAGCGGGCGCCTGCTGGACAGTACCCAGGTCACGGCCCCCAGCTTCGGCACCAACCCTCAGTGTAGGATCTTTTTCCTGGACGGCTCCTTTCACTTTTTCTACGTCCTCGCCGGGGAGCTCTGGCGCGGGGAGGTGGACCCCACCACGGGCACCATCGCCGGGGCCGTGGGCACCGGCCTCCTGCTCTGGGCCAACGCTCAGCAACTCGACGGGGCCCAAGTCGATGATTCATCCGTGATCCTCGCCGGGCGAAACAACGCCGGGACGCACCTGCGAGTGGCGGCCGTGGACGTGGACGCGGGGTCCAACACCGGTCGCGAGTTCGCCGCCACGGACGTTGATGCGGTGGGCGTTTGGAAGCGCGACGACGGCTCGGCAGTGATCGGGTACTATCGCGGCACCCCTCTACAGCTCCGCTTCATGGGCGTGGACAAGACGCTGGCCGTGGATGTTCCAGACACCCTCGTTCACACCATGAACCCCGGGGAGATTGTCTACAACCTTTGCGGCATGTGCGAGGACGCTGTCACCGGCAACATGTTTTACACGTGGGTTGATGCGGTGTCTCAGCCCGTGACCTTCTACGCCGTTTTGGACGTGTCCGGGGCGCCGGCCGTGACCTCTTATACCGAGATCCTGCGCAAGGCTACCGTGGCGTCCAAGCCCATCGACGACACCACCGCAGGCAGCGGGAACATCTACATTTGGGTCACCTTCGACTCCCAGAAGTACGCCTACCTCATCGACCAGGCCGGGGTACACAGCGCCAAGGCCCTTCCCGGGCTGATTGAGGGGAGCACTACAACAACACCGGTGGCCAACTATTTCGTACCGCGGATCTCTGGCACCGCGCCATGGTCCACGGCCCTCCGCTACAGGCCAACGGTAGGAGCCATGAGGGCGCCCGTGATGGCATCGGTGAAGCGGCCGGGCGCCGTGCACTGCCTGGAGGCCCAGGGCCAGCTCCTGATCCCCGGCAGCATCCCCCAGCAATTTGACGGCGAGGACGTCACCGAGATGGGTTTTTTGCACGTCCCCGAGACGGTCACGGGCCTTGTTCCGGGCCCCGCGGGCAACCTGGCCGCCGGCAGCTTTCGGGGAATGGTGGTCTACGAGGACCGCGACACAGGCAACGTACTGCACCGGTCAAGCCCCTCCATCCAGAGCGCGGCCGTGGTGTCTGCCGGGTCTGATCGGATCGAGTGGACGATCCCCTATCTCCAGCACACCAACCGTACGAACGTGCGCGTGGTCTTCTACCGCAACAGCGTTACCGGCGGAGGGGTGAGCAGATTTTTCAGGCATCCTCGCGGCGAGTTCGATAATGATGCTGGTTTGGATAGCTTCGTTTTCACCGATGGGACGGTTGCAGCCGATGACAATATCACCGCTCAGCCGACCATCTACATCGATGGCAACGTGTTGGCCAACATCCAGCCACCCGGCGGAGCGATCCAGGCTGAGCACCAGGGGCGACACTTCATCGTGGAGGAGGAATATCCGGGTACGCGGGTACGCTACAGTAAGCCCTACGCTCAAGGGATCGCGGTGGAGCACGCGGCCCTTCTCTATCTGGACGTCCCCCCCGAGGGTGGAGACATCACCGCCTTGTGGAGCTCATCGAGCTGGCTTGTCGTCGCCAAGGCATCGAGGCTCTACGCCTACAGCGGCACTGGGCTCACCAACACCCTGCTGGGCACTAATTACGGCAACCCCTATCTGTTGAGCGAGGCCATCGGCTGCACCAATCAGAAAACCGTGGTTCTGGTGCCCGGCGGCGTGATGTTCCAGGCGGAGGACCGGATCTGGCTGCTGGCGGGCCGCGCTGTCAAGCCCATCGGGGACGCGGTGAGGTTCTGGACGGACCCGCGCACGGAGAGGACAGGGGCCCCCCTCGTCATCATCAAGGCGGTACATCTCCCGGCCCAGTCCCTGGTTATATTCCTCACGGACGGAGACGCCTTGGTCTACAACTACCTCTACGGCCAGTGGGCCACGTGGACCGCCCACGAGGCCACGGACGGGACAGAGGCCGGCGGCGTGCTGTTTTTCAAGGTCGCGTCGGATGACACCGTGAGGCTCGACGACTCCACTACCTACCTGGACGGGGCATCCCCGGTGGTGCTCACCATCGAAACTGGGTGGCTCAGCTTCGCCGGGCTTTTGGGGTACAAGCGCATTTACCGGATGCTCCTCGGCGGCCAGAACATCACCGCGCACACGCTGATAATCAAGCTGGCCTTCGACCTGGAGCCCACGTGGGTTGATTCGCTGTCGTTCGATTCCACCGCCCTGGTGCGCTTCGGTGCCGAGGCCCACATGGGCGCCGGGACCACCAACTACCAGGGCCAGGGCTACCAGGTGGAGATCCGGCCCAGTCGGCAGAAGTGCACCTCGATCCGCGTCCAGATAAAAGACGATGACCCCACGGGGAGCGGACAGAGCTATGATGTAACAGGGCTGTCGTTTGTCGCGGGCCTGAAAACCGGGACCGCTCGGCGCGGAAGTCGTCGGCGGGCCAGCTAGGAGAGAATCAATGACAGATCCCTATCTGGGGCTCGGGGCACCCCCGCCCGCCGGGACGCCAGAATATAAAAAGTGGGCCGAAGATTACTATTGGGCCGAGCGTGACCCAACCGGATCCGAGCGTGCTCAGATGAAGGCGCAGCAAGAAGCCAACGCGATGGGTCAGTATAAGGCTGGCGCCCCCCCTGCAATGTGGGCCCAGTATGGCCAGGAGGCCGTGGACCGCGCCTACGGGGGAGGCATCGGCGCGCATGAGACGGCCAGCCTGGACGCCCTCCAGCAACTCGCCACGGGGCAGCGGTCCTACGCCCTCGAGGAGGCCGATAGACGCTCTCAGGCCGCCGGAGCCGGCATCCAGTCAAGGGCACTCGGGGCGCAGGCGGGGGGCTACAACCCCGCGCTCCAGCGCCAGGCGCAGCGGTCCACGGCCACCGCAGAGCAGGACATCGGCGCCCTTGGACAACTCGCCGCACAGCGCGAGCGTCAGCAGGCGTCACAGGCCCTCATGAGCGCGGGGAGTTCGGCCCTGGCCCGGCGCCAGGCCCTGCAGAAGATTCAGGCTGGGTACGCCGGTATGGGCCTCGATGAGCGCTACCGCCAAGCGCGGGCGAGAGATCAGCGGCTTGGATTTGAAAACAGGGGCCGCGCCGCGGCCCTTGCTGCAGACCGGCAAGCCCTTGAAGAGAA
The DNA here is from genome assembly GCA_002690445.1 of Candidatus Pacearchaeota archaeon. The sequence continues at coordinate 1,701 of NZER01000490.1, read as the reverse complement.
AAAGAAGCTGATGCAGGGCGTTGGACAGGCCGGGACGACCCTGCTCAGCATGGGAGGCAGCGTGTAATGGCCAGACCGGGAGACATCTTCAAGAAGCCGGGCGTGGCTGCCTACACCATCAAGAGCGGGTTGGCGCCATGGGCCGAGAAGAAGCGCGGCCAGCTCTACGACGAGACAAAGGCGCAGCGCGGGTACCAGGAGACCGCCCTGGGCCAGCTCGCTGCACAGGCCCTGCGAAAGGGGCCGTCCATCGCAGGCCAGCAGGCAGACCTATTGCAACAGGGGGGCCAGCGCCAGATCTCCCAGCAGCTCGGCACGGCCGGCGGGGGGGCACAGGCCGCGCGTCAGGCCATCATCGGCACCGGGGGTGCAGGCTCGAAAATGGCGGGGCAGTCCATGGCTGCCGCGGCCCGGGAGCGCCTGGGGGGGCTGCAGGCATACGCCGGGGGCACGGGGCAGGTGATCGGCGGCAGGACAGGGCTCGAGGGGCTGGCCAGGGGCTACGGCCAGATGGGCCAGCTCGACAAGTTCAGAGCGCAGGAGATGGCCGCGCGTGAGAAGGAGCGCGTGTTTCAGCGCCAGCTCGCGGCCCTTGGGCTGTCTCAGCAGAAGTACAAGTCGGACGTGGACTTCGCCATGGGAATCCTCGGCGGTGCCGCAGGAGTGGCCCAGATGTATGGTGGGTATAAAGGGCCGCCAAAGCCGCAAGGGGGCGGGTTTAGGTATGAAGATCCGGGAGGGGCAACGCCCGTGGGCCCTGGATTCGGAAGCGTCCCGGGAGGGGATAGCGGCGCGGTGCAGCAAGGGGCAAACCTCGGCTCGGGATACTACTAGGAGAGTGCTATGGGTAATTGGGACTGGCGAAAAGACAGGGCGGCAACCTTGCGGGCCTGGGTGCCGCATGTAGCGGGGAAGACGTCTTCGGCGCCGGTGGCAAGAGCACCCCTGCCGGGGGTACCCAGCCTCTCTGGTGCAGCGGATAAGCTTGCTGGATTTATTAACCCGTTCTACCAGCCGGAGGGAGCCGGGTCTTCCTCTTTTGAATCATCGCTGGGTGCCCCGGCAGCGGCAGAGCCAGAGGCATACACGGGCGGAGCGTTTGTCAAAAAGCAGTTCAAAGCGCCCGCTGGGGGCTCTGGTCCCGCGGCAGCTCCCGCGGGCCTTGCGCAGCTTGCCGCAGGTGGTGGAGCCCCCGGCCAGCCGGTCAATCCTCTTCTGGCCGCGGTCCAGAAAGATCCCACCCTGCTTGCCAAGCCGGTTGTCCTGGGGAGCACCACCACGAGCAATTACCAGCGCGGGCTCAAGTCCATGCCGCTGTTTCAGGAGGGGCTGGAGCGGACGGCCAAGGCGCAGACGGAAGCCGTCACGGCAGGCGCCGAGGCGCAGGCGCGTGGCCTGGAGGAGAAGGCGTTTCTTTCCGACATGCGGGCCTTCGAGATGAAGGAGCAAGAAGTAAAGCGCCAAAAGCAACAGGCGGATTACAAGGCCAAGGTAGACGAGTTCAACGCCGACATGACCGCCAAGCGCGAGGAGATATCTACGGCCAAGGACTTGGACGCCGGCCGCTGGTGGAGCAGCAGGAGCGTGGGACAGAAAATAGCCCTCGGGCTGGCCGCGGCCCTCCAGGGGTTCATGCAGGGGTACCGCGGCCAGTCGGGACCTGCGCCGGTGCTATCCATGATGGAGCGTGCCATCGATAGG
>NZER01000489.1 GCA_002690445.1 Candidatus Pacearchaeota archaeon | reverse complement strand
TTTTTTCTCAGTTGGTAATTCTGAAAGTCCAAGATTCTCCATTAGATCTTCTGCACATCGTAAAGCATCATTAACATCTCTATAAGGATTATGATGACGTTTTCTAACAATAATTCCATTATCTACTAAAACGTCTATTAAATTACATTGCATTAATCTGCCATAAAGAATTTGATTTTCTTCTAATATTTTAGAAGGGCTTTGACCATTATGAAATCTTTTTGTATAATCCATTAACTCATCATTATTCATTTCATCGAATAATCCATATTTTCTTTTTTTTCTTTTTAGAACTTTCATGTTTACAAGTTTATCAATAAGCCCTTTTCTTTTTAAAACTCCATAAAGACTTCCATCTACTTCTCTAAATTCTACAATATTTCTTCCTTCATAATTATCCCTTACATATTCTAATAATTCCTCATTGCTCACTTGATTAAAATTTCTTATTTTTCTTTTTAAGATTCGATTTTCAACAAGTTTTTTAATTAAGTCTCTTCTTACTAAAACCTGATATAAACTATCATCTTCATTTTTAAGTTCTGTAGGGCTTTTTCCTTTATAATTATCTTTGATATGACTAGATAATTGTTCATCATTCATGCTTCTAAAGTTTCTTTGTCTTCTTACTAAAACATCTGATTCAACAAGGTCTCCAATTAAATCTCTTTCAACTAATACTTGATATAGTCCATTATCATTATTCTGTACTTCTTTAGGGCTTTTTCCAGAATATTTTTCTTTAACTTGTTCGATGAGACCTTCGTCACTTTCTCTTGCAAAATTCCTTCTATAACGTATGATTACTCCCTCTTCTTCTAGTACTGGAAAAAGATTACGAATTCTTAATTGATGATATAATCCATAAGCATTTTTTTGAAGATATTTAGGATTCCTTCCATTAAAATGTTGCTTTGTATAATCGACAAGCTGATCATCAGTTCTATCCTTATAAAATCCATTTGGCGTCCTTTCCATTATTCACTACCTCCAACATAATCGTCTAATAAAGATTCTAGTTGATCTGATTCTGTTTCCCTTGGCTGCCCTATATACTCTCTCAACTTCTCCCTAAAGGCAAGGAAGCCTCCATGATATCTATGAATTGAGGTTGCAAGTGCACCATATCCAATCTGACATAATTTTGTGCCTCCAGGCAATTCATCCCATCCATTTTCATCTATGGCTTCTAATGCTTTTTCTAATATATAATTAAGTTCTTTCCAAGTTCCATTAGGCAATCTTTTACTATTGAAAGTAAATTCGCTGATCCACTTTTTATATTCACCTCTTTTATACCATTTTCTAGATTTTTCATCATCTCCGTTTAAAATACTCATTGCATTATCTTGATTGTATCCATTGTCAATTCCATAATATTCCCATTCTTCAAAAGTATCCCATTCTAAATTTCTGTTAAAATCAAAATTTTTACACCATTTTTGATTGCTACCTCTACAATACCATTTACGCTCAATCTCATCAATGCTGTCTCTAAAACTACTAGGACTCCTTTTATGGTATCCTTTTCCTAATCCATATTGTCTCCATTCTTCTTCAGTTTTCCATCGAGATTTTTGATCTTTCTTTTTATTAAAACTAAAATTTCTTATCCACCCCCTCTTTACACCCTTCTGATACCAAGATCTTTCATATTTCTGTCCTTTCTGTAAACCGTGGGGATTTTTTTTATTAAACTCGTTTTCAATTCCATACTTTTTCCACTCCTCTTCAGTTTCCCAAGTAGGCTTAACTTCTTCTCTATCAGTTTCAGTATCTTCTCCTTCAACATAATTATCTAACAAACTTTCTAGTTGCGTTTTTGTCATTGTTCTTCACCCCGAATATATTCCTCTAATAATGATTCTAAATGGGCTTCCTGATTTTTCCTATATTGTCCCATGTATTCTCTCAATTTCTTTCTAAATTCTGGAAAAGATTTGTGATAAACAGATATTGCTCTTGACAAAGCACTATATCCTTTTTCTGATAGTATTCCAGCACTTGGTAATTCATCCCAATCCTCTTTTTTTAGAACTTGTTGGGTATAATCTAAGATATAATCTAAATCTTTCCAAATCCCATTTTTCCTCTGAAAAGCATTATCTCCCAAGATTTTTCTGAATTCAACAAAACCATCGTGATATTTTGTTATTGCTAAAGATAAACTTGAATATCCTTGATCTACCAAAACATCGGAATTAGGCAGTCTTTCCCAATTATTTTCTTTCATTATACTCCTTGCTTCATCAACTGTATTTTGTAGATTCTTCCAGAAATTTACTGATTTTTTATGCGGTGTTTTGTATTGAAAAGTAAAATCATTCATCCATTTTTTAAAATAACCTCTTCTTATCCAAGACCTCTCTATATCTTTTTCACTTTTTCGCAAACTATGGGGGCTTCTTTCTTCATATCCATTTTCAATTCCATATTCTTCCCACTCTTTAAAACTAGTCCAAGGTGATAATGTCATTGTTCATTGCCTCCAATGTATTTATCTAATAACAACTCTAATTGATCACAATCAGATTCTATTCCAAGATGTTCATTTAATTTTGGACGAAAACTATTGAATCCTCCATGATGTCTAACTATTGCTCTTACGATATCTTGTCTGCCCATTTGAGAGATTACTTGATAAGGAGGTAAATTATCTAACTCATTTGTTTGCAGAAATGAATCAATTTCTGAAAGTAAATTTTCTTCATCTTTCCAATAACCTGGAGTTGTCCATCTTTCAGCATCAGTTCCAAGATCCTCGTAAAATTTGTCTAAGCCTCCGGGATAATTTCCAATTGCGACACGCAGACTAGAGCTGCCCATTTTATTTAGCGATCCTAATGTTGGAAATTTCCTTAACTTTCTTTTCTTCATAAATTCTTTTGCTTCATTTAAAACATTATCAGGATCTTTCCAATATCCACGTGGCTTCTCAGATCTTGTTTTTTCTCCAAAAAGAGATCTTACTCTTTTCATACCATAATGATTTTGTATGCCCTTAGATAAATCCCCTCTCCCTAATTCATCCATTACTTTTGTACTAGGCAATAAATCAAATCCATGTTCCTGCATAAATTCAGTACATTCTCTAACTACATTTTCTTCTAAATTCCAATATCCAGTTCCCCTATCTGAAGGATCCTGACCTAGTTTTTCTCTTAATGCCCTATGATTGCCTGGGTAGTATTTATGAATAGCATTCAATAAATCATACCTTCCTAATTTCTTTAATTTAGTTCTAGAGGGGAAAAATTCAAATCCATTTTCTTGCATAAATCCACGAGATTCAGATTCTATAACTTGCGGATCATTCCAATAACTATCTACCTTTTTTACAGGAGGTTGATCCAATCTTTCTCTTATCTCTCTATAACTATGGTATCTTCCAATTGCTCCTGTTAAGGCCGAATAACCTTCTTTGATTAAAACATCATGAGCTGGAAGTTCATCAACTCCTAATTGACTCATAACTTTCCTTGATTCTAACAGAACATTATCTATATCTTTCCAATAACCCATTGGTTTTCTATTCAAGTTATTCTGACCTAGTTGATTGCCATCAACATAAGTATCCAAAAGATCTTCTATTTGTGCATCTGTCATTATTCACTACCTCCAACATAATCATCTAATAATGATTCTAATCTATCTAAATCTGTTTCAGGAATTTTTCCAAGATATTCTATAAGTTTTTCTCTAAAAACTAATAGTCCTCCATGATATCTTTGAACCGCATTACCAATAGGCAAATATCCAAATTTTTTTAATTTCCCGTGACTCGGTAATTCTTCCCATCCATTTTCTTCCATTGCTTTAACAGCTTTCTCAAGAGTATAATTAAGATCCTTAAATGGAGAAGCATTATCAACTAGAACCCCATTTTCAAATAATTGACTTAAAATATCTCTATCATGAATTTCTCTATATAACACACCATCAGATCTCGCAATATGAGTTATAGTTTTATCTGAATATTGATTAGAAACATGCAACATTAATTTATCATCAGATAAATTAGAATAACATCCATTCTTTTTCTTGCCCCTGAGAATAGTTCCCTCTTTTAATAATTCCTCAAAAAGATTTCTTTTTTTAAGTTCTCCATACAAGGCGTTTTCTTTTTTAATAAATTCCCTAATACCAAACCCAGGGTTACGATCTCTCGCTAAATCCAATAATTCCTCATTAGATCTACTAGGATAAAATCCATATCTGGACCTTTTTGTTATTATAATAGTTTTTTCCAAAAGAGTATCAATTAATTTTCTTTTAACAGCTTCTACATAAGCTCTACGACCATTAAATTCACTTAAAGTAAACCCTCCATATCTTTCTTCGATATTTTTTATTAATTCTTCGTCGGACATATCAGACCATGCTTTAATTTCCATTATTTTTCATCTCCGTTATAAACAATTCCCCATTTCCTTATCCATTCATCTTCTCTATCTCTAACTTTATCTGGGATATCAGAAAACAATTCTACATTGGGATATCCCATTTGTTGTAAATCATATGCATGCATTATTCCAGTTATTAAAAAATCACTCTTACTACTCAATGCAAGATCATACAATCCAATACTTGCCTTAATATTAGCTCTTTGCCACCTATGATCACTCTCTAATTCCTCTCTCCCATCATACATATACCATTGCATAAGTCTTGCTCTTTTTCCATATTGTTTTATGTCCTCTATTGTGTTAAAATTGGCTCCAATATCTTGAAGAGTATTGCACAAATAAAATAAGAATCCATATTGAGGAGATTTATCACTATTTCCTTTAAAAAATATATCCTCTAAACTTAATGGACTTTCAATACTAACAATATCATCTTCATTTACAACCTTTTCAATATGGTCCATATACTCCCCATAATCTGGATGCAAAATATTATGGTATAAACCAATTACTCTTAATTTCTTATCCATTATTCTCCACCCCCAATATCCTCAACACTTTCAACAACCCCATTAGGAGCTACAGTCATCTTTCTTTTTGGATTAACAACTTCATCATTCTCAAATGCAACAGGTTTGCCATTTTTAGTCCTAACTCTTCCATTTCTCCTACTTCTTCCAGGAGTTAAAATACTTCTTGACTCTGCTGGATCTCTAATATCTCCTTCATCACCGTTATTATTACTTCCATTATCTCCATCTTCTCTTTTCAAAGCTTTAGGATAATAAAACCAAAAGTTTTCTGAATTAATATTTTCTACAGGATTATCTATTTTTCTTGCTAATATAAATTGACTATTAGCAAGCTTATTTCTATAGGCTTCGGCAAATTGGGCTCCTAATTTATTTTTTAATGTTCTAAAACTATTCCTATTTAGATCAAATCCTTCATTTTTCTCACTCAATAATTCAAATCCAAGTGATTCAAGGCCTGCATAGAAAGATGGGCTTGCTAATGAACCAATCCTTTCTTCTTCAGGTATAGACCTTCCATCATAAAATTGCTTTCCTTCAACAGTCAATTCTAATAATCCCTTATTTTTCAATATTCTATGAGCTTCCAATAATGATTTCTTAACATCTTTAGAATTTGCTAACAATGAAATAGATGCATTATCAACCATATTAAATTCTCTTTCTCCAAATTGGCTATTTCTACCAGTCATACATCCTAAGACCTGATTTGGATTATTTCCAACTTCTAGCATAGCTTTTGAAACATCTCTATCAAAAATTGTTGGCATTCTTAAACTTACTCCTTTTAATAAATGAGACAAATCATGATAGGCATCAAATAATATAGAATTTCCCGATCCTTCTGAAACTATTTTTCTTGGAAAGACAATCTGTTTATTATTAGTTCTTCTAATTAGATCAGTAATTTTAGCTCTATGAATTACTGGTACAGATAATTCATTAATTAATCTTTCATATTCTTTAACAAACTCAGGATCTTTCCAACAATTTGGATCTCTTCCAATCCATCTCATTAATTCTTGAGCTTCGGTTGTTTCATAATCTATTGAAGACCTATTAACATTTCTAGCAAATCCTCGAGTTTTTTTCTTAGTAGAAAAAAAGTCAATGCTATCAACTTCAGCTTCAAGCATATTAATTGATTTTCCACCCAATCCTGCTCTTCTAATCAAATCTTCACCAAATAAACTGCCTTTTTTATCTTCTAAAAATGCTTTTTCATCAGATGAAATAGGATGTCCATCTACAGCAGTTTTAATAATAATTTTTTTCTTTCTTACATAATCTTCTAAAACCTCATCAGCATAATTTGCGATCAAGTGTGTAATAAATACTTCTTTATCCTGACCTTTTCTAACTGCTCTAGCTATTGCCTGTTCTTCCGTTTTTGGTTTATAATCTCTATCTAAAAAATATAGATGGTTAGCTGAAGTAAAATCTAAACTTTCCCCACCAGTATCTGTTGTACATAAAATGCCTGTTAAACTATTTCCCAATTGATCTACTATTGACTCTCTTTCTTCAATCTCACCTATTTTCCCATCTATTACTCCAATCTTATGAGTCCTTCCATATTTTTCCTCTAATTTTGTCTCTAATTTTTCTATTAATGGAACATCGAATCCTAAGCTTTCATATAGGTCCATATGTTTGCTAACCGGTCCTCTTCTTAAAGTATTTACAGTTACTTTATCCTCGTCTCTTGATATATATCCCTTATTTGTCAATTCTGTGATTGCATTATCAAACTCATTTTCAAATTCTTGCTTCAATTCCTCATCACTACTCTTAGGGGTAAATTTTTTCTTCAAAGAACTTATTGAATCTAAGTTACCATCTAAAGACCTAACTAGTATTCTTTCTTCTAAACTTCCTAAATCATCAAATTCTTCTTCAACACCTAGTTCAATATATCTTCTTTTTAGATCTTCGTGACCTGCTCTAGTTACCCCTTCACGAAACATACTAGAAAAAATAACAAAATTCTCTCCTTTAGCTACGGGACCATCATCACTTAATAATAATTCTTCTAACTTTTGATATTTTGCAGAATGCTCATAACCTACTTTTCCAAGTAATCCAACCCTTCTTAAAACAGCTGGGTCTGTTAATCTTGGATCAAGCAAAGATTTTCTTGCTTGAGTAAGCCAATCTTTTGATCTAAACTCAAGTAAATTTAAATATATTTTTTCTTGTTCAGAACTAACATCAACCAATTCATTACTTTCTTCAAATTCTAAATGTTCATTTATATCTTCAGAAGTTCTTCTAATTGTTTTATTATTTAGGAAAGTATAAAGGGCCCTAGGATTCTCATCATACATTTGTTTAAATTTAGTTGGATCTGAACATTCTTCAGGATTAAGTAAACTAAATAATACTGCATAATCATCCATACTATCTGGAATTGGTGAGCCAGTAAGTATTGTTAGGTACTCTGAATTTCTTGCTAACCTTCTTGCAGCTCCGCTTCTAGTTAAATTGCCGTTTTTAGTTACTTCTTTATGAGCTTTAATCTGATGACCTTCATCAAATATTACATAATCAAATTCAATATCAATTAAATGATCAACTAAAGATTTATTACTACCATTTATTTCTCTAGGTAATTGATCATAATTAACAACAATCCATTTTGAATCTTTCAATGCTTGAATAAATCTTTTATCAGTTTTCTTTATTTTCTCTCCATTAACAATTACATGATCCTCATTGATTACAGCAGTATCTTGACTTTCAGCCAAGTATCTTTGGTGTAACTCTCCTTCCAGTCCATTCTTCCAAGCTTTCTTTGAGGGATTTGGGCCTACTATAACTGTTCTTTTAAATTCCTTACCTTCTTCATTTAATCTCGCCTCAATTAATGGTTGAGCAAGAGTTGCAATCGCCGTCTTCCCCGTACCACATCCATCAAAAACTCCAAATCTCTTTTCCTTAATCATGTGATAAAGAGCAATTTTCTGGTGTAATGAAGGCAATACTCCATTTTCTCCAGTGTCTGGATCAACAAAATCTGAATTAGCTCCTTCTGGATTAAATTCTGTATATCCTTTGTAAGTTTCTTTTAAGTCTATATATGAATCTACTAAATTTTCATTCTCTTCTTCATTAATTCTTCTATCTAAATATGCAAAAACTGCATCTTGATCTTTTCTAAATCTTGGAAATGCATCTCTCTCCGCTTTCTTTTGGAATAGTACTCTAAGTCTCCTTTGATATTCCTCACTACCTGCATAAACATCCCTAGGAACATTTCTAATAGCATCCTCTAAGTTGCCTGAAATTATACCTTCAACATCAAGATTATTATTTGAATTACTATTTCCTTCATCTTCGTAATTTCCACCCTTCCCCTCAGCAGGCCCTGATTTTTTCTTTTTTGAGCCTAGCCTAAGAGAAACATCATACATATATTTTACATCTCCTAACTTCTCTCTAATATCTTCGTCAATTGCAAAAAGATAATTAGCAATAAGATCAGCGTCTCTATCTGGATCAAATGAACCTATAATTTCTCTATCCCTATCTGAAATTCCTCTTGTTAGATTATCATATAATCTTTTATTATTTGTGGGAGTCAGATCAAAACTACCGTCCTTTAACCCCCTTACTTCAGCTTTATGGACTTTATTTGTTAAGTTTTCTGCTCTGTCTTTATCTCCTTCAGTATGATAAGAATCAATTTCTGTGTACCCTCTTTCAACAGCTACTGTTAATTCACTCTTATCTTCACTTCTAGCATCTTCATAAATACCTCTAACATAAGCAGATTTATCTCTACTTAGCCTTCTATGAGCTTCACAGGCTTCTCTGAAATTAATTGGGTCTGTCATTATTCATTGCCTCCAGTATATTTATCTAAAAGGGATTCAAGATGATCGGGTTCAATTTCAATTTGTCCTGCATACTCTCTAAGTTCCTTTCTAAATGCTAGGAAACCTCCATTATTTCTAATTGCTTGAGGCAAATAATTTTTACCAAGAGATCTTAATTTTTTCTCACTTGGGAAAAAACCAAGTTTATCAATTAAACTCTTTAACTCTATTACAACATTGTCCCTTTTTTCCCAATATCCTTTTGGTTTTCGTATCTGTTCTTCTCCAAATATCTTACGAACATCTTGATACTCTCCCCAATGTTTCCCAATAGCATTAATTAATCCATATCGTTTTAACTCTTTTAATTCAGTTTCAGTTGGAAAATGTCCAATCAAATCGATAACCATATTAATTTCATCTCTCAAATTACTAATATCTTTCCAATATCCATTAGGTTTTTGGATTTCCTCGTGTCCCAATTTCTTTTTTACAGATGCAAAAATTTTTCTATTTTTATTCATAGCACTAATTAAATCTTTCCTCCCTATTTTAGTAAGTATTTTTCTTCCAGGAAAAAATCCAAGTCTATCAACAATCGGAGCCATTTCAGCTTCAACATTTTCTTCATTTTGCCAATATCCATAATGTTTTTTAGAGGTATTAGGGTATTGAGACCTTAATTGTTGGTCAAATTCTTTATGATAAATTCTAGCATTAAGTAAATCTCCACGATTTATATCATTCAATTCTTTTTGTGTTGGGAAATGCCCTAGATTATTGATTACAATCATAAGCTCTCGCTCGTAATTATCTCGAATCTTCCAGTATCCTCGAGGTTTTGGTCCTGTATCTTCAATTACAGAAGATACTTTTCCATCAACATACATATCCAAAAGATTTTCTAACTCTGTGTCTGTCATTTTTCATTATCTCCAGTATATTTATCTAAAAGGGATTCTAGTTTATCTGAGTCAGTTTCAATTGTGTTTCCCATATACTTTCTTAGTTGGTCTCTAAAAACTGGAAAACCCCCATGATATTTACAAATGGCATAAGTAAGAATTTGTTGATTTAATTCTTTCAATACTTGTGCAGTCGGCAAATTTTCTAATTCATTTTCATTGATGATCTGTAACGCATATCCTAATGTGTAATCTAATTCTTGCCATTTACCAACAATTTTTGTGAATGGAAAATCTTTAGTCCATTTTTTATATGCTCCTCTTTGATACCATGATTTTTCATTAGAATCTTCACTTTTAATCAAACTAATTGGTGACCTTTCTTCATATCCTTGTTCTCTTCCATGATGCTCCCATTCTTCAAAATTTTGCCAAGGAGTATCCTCATTTTTCTTTCTAAAATCAAAATCTTTTAGCCATTCTTTATATACTCCTCTTTTATACCATCTCTTTTTTAGTTTATCTTCTCCTTTTGATAGTGTGTCTGGATTTGTTTCATTAAATTTTTGTTCTAATCCATATTGATTCCATTCTTCTTCAGTTTTCCATAAAACAGACTGACTGAACTCAAAATCTTTCAACCATTTCATCCTATTACCGCGTCTGTACCAAGATTGTTCCACCTCATTCTCACTATCTAAAATGCTATAAGAATTTCTTTCATCATACCCATTTTCTATTCCATATTGTTGCCAATCATCAAAATTTTGCCAAGGTGTTAACTGCCAATTCCTTTCAAATTCAAATTCCTTTAGCCACCTCATAGTGTTCCCCCTACTATACCATTGCTTTTCTTTTTTATCATCACTATTAAGTAGACTTGACGGATTTCTTTCGTTAAATCCATTTTCTAAACCATGTTTTGCCCACTCTTCTTTAGTCTTCCATTTACAGGCTTGGTTTTTTCTAGTAAATTTGAAATTGCTTGCCCAACCAGTTCTTTTTCCTCTCCCAAACCATGATCTTTCCTTCTTATTTTCACTTTTATAAAAACTTGAAGGACTTCGGCCATTATATCCATTTTCAATCCCATGCTCTACCCATTCTTCTTCAGTTTCCCAACTATTCTTTGATTCTTGATTAGTTTCAACATCAGATTCTTCAACATAAGTATCCAATAGTCCCTCCAATTGTGTGTCCGTCATTTTTCATCACCTCCAACATAATCGTCTAATAATGATCCTAATTGGTTCCCACCACTTTCTCTAAATTGTTCCATATAGCCTTCTAATCTCTCTCTAAAAGTTGGAAAACCTCCATGGTATTTTTGAACAGCTCCTGCAAAACTAGAATATCCTAATTTAGTTAATTTTGATCCGCCAGGCAAATTATCCCATTCATTATCCCTTATTAATGAAACAGCGTACTTCAGTACGTAATCCAAATTTTTCCAAGTGCCATTTTTAGCTATATTTCTTACGAAATCAAATTCTCCTGTCCACTCGCTAGTCTCCCCTTTTCTATACCAAGATCTTTCAGAAGCTTTTTTGCTATGAGCAACACTTGAAACAGTCCTATTATCATACCCTTGTTCAATCCCATATTCTTTCCATTCTTCAAGATTATTAAAAGAAAGATTTGAATTCTTTTTTACCCTATCCATTTTAAACTTTTTAATCCAACCTTCTCTAATACCTTTGTCATACCATGACCTTTCTATTTTATCTTCACTTCTTTCTAAAGAAGTAGGATTTCTACTCCTATAACCACTATCTAATCCGTGTTTTCTCCATTCAGAATAATCAGAAAACAAAGTCTTCTTTTTCTTTTTAAATGAAAAATTATTAAGCCACTTTTTCCTACAACCCATCCTATACCAACTTCTTTGAGTAGAATCCTGACTATTTTCAATTTCCACAGGACTCTTATCAGAAAACCCTTCATCTAATCCATGATCTACCCATTCCTCAAGATTGCCCCAAGGAATAGATTCTCTTTTTAAGATGAAATTAAATTTACTTAACCACTCATTATTAGATCCTCTGTGATACCAAGATCTTTCATCCTTATCTTTGCTTTTAACTAAACTTTGTGGATTCCTTTCTTCATAACCATTTTGAACACCATGCTCTCTCCATTCATTAAAAGTCTTCCAAGGAGATTTTATTACTCTCTTTAATGTAAAACTAAAATTACTAGCCCATCCTTGCCTTCTCCCTTTTCTAAACCACTTTCTTTCTCTTTTATCATCACTTTTCTCTAAACTACTTGGATTTCTATTTTCATAAAGATTTTCTATTCCAAAAATTATCCATTCTTCTTCAGTTTCCCAACTAGTTTTTGAATCTTGATCACTCTCAACTTCAGACCCTTCAACATAAGTATCAAGAAGTCCTTCTAATTGTGCATCTGTCATTGTTTTTTACCTCCATTATTTTCTTCAACAACCTTATTCACAGAATATTCAACTAAATGACTCTTATTCCTAAACTTCCCAGTATTTACTAATTCACTTATTATTTTCAGTAAATTTTCATCTAATGATACACTTAGTTTTTGCTTCATATGATTCTCCTAAAATCACCTCTAAGCCGTATAATGTCGCATGATTTACGATATTTAAAGCTTACTATTGTTACTACTTAAAAATTATGAAATAGAAAAGTTTATAAAGGAATTAGAGGTTATTTACACATAAAATGGTAATATCTAATTTAGAGAAATATCAAGATATGGGTATAGATAATACAGATGATACTTTTAGAAGTGATGATCTGAGTAATTGTTATCATAGAACTTTTAATAGAACTAGTTTAGATAACGAAGTATCTGCAGATGAGCACTATGGTTCTGTTGAATGGAGTGCTTATAGACAAAAAGTTAGATTTATTGATGGAGATGCCGAAGGAAAAGTTTTTACAGGAACACATAGAGATTTTATTATAACAGTAGAAGATACAGATGTAACTACTGAAAGTGATGGAGATCATAAATATCATAGCATAGATATAAAAGTAAATAGAGGTGGTAAGGTGTTCAATTATAGCGTTTCTAGAGTATGTGAGCAAGCTATTGAATTATTCGGAAGTTATACTAACGATGAATTTCCTGTTGATTTAGATGAATCTAGGACTCAAATCCCGTATGATGAAAGAATGGCATTAGAAACTATCCCAGATAAAATGTTAAGAGATATAGTTCTTAGTACTATTACTAGAGAAACACCTAAGATATTAAATAATTAATGTGGTAAAAATGAATAAACAAGAATATACTATTACACCAAGAATAGCATTTGAACATCTAAGATCTCATCACGACGAATCTTTACATAAAACTTTGTTAAGTCAAGGTTTGCAGAGAGTTAAATTAAATCACTTCTATACAAATCCTGAAAACTTTCCCGTAAATCCTCAATTACCCAATGATCGTTTAGAGAATACAGTATTAAATTCTATTGATTCTCCAGATATTATTCCTTCCACTAATCCAATTGATTTAAGGAATATTTTAGCTTTGGGAGGAGATTATGTTGCTAGAAGGGTTGGATTTCCAAGAATAGGAGATACAGATCATCCAGATATTATACAAATAAATTATGTAAATTTTGAAGGAGGAAATATTCATACAGCGTTTGTTTTGTTACCAGATGAGAAATTTTCTGGTAGAACATATGGAATAACCCCAATAGGCCCAGGCACTAGAGACAATCCTGGGATGAAGGTTAATGTAAATTATCATCATAGAAAAGAAGATAAACCTGAAGAACCTAAACTTTATGCAGTTGGAGAAGATTTTCCTATTCAGATTAGGGTAGGAAAAAGATAATATGGCAAACCAAATAAAATCAAAAGCACAAGAACTTTTTGAAAAAATGGGGAAACCTAAACATATTGGTAGTCTTGAATCTGCACTAGAAGAATCTGCATTTGTACCTTTTACAGCAAATGTTATTCAAGGAGTTGGGATCAACCACCAAGGATTAAATGTACATATAAATTATGGTCCATTATTGGACTATGTTGAACAAGGAAAGGGTGTGTTTGGGGTAGATACTAAAAATGAAGTACTTCCATTGATAGTAAATACAATTTTTTGGACATCATTAGATAACGCATTTTATAATATTGAAGGTGGAACTGCTGGAGAGATTGATGAAGGAAATCCGACTTATGGTGTTGATCAAAATTTAGGGTTTAATTATAAATTTGAATTTTCTCAGTTAGATTCAGGAAACTTTGGTATTGAGACTATTGAATTTATGAAAAACGATAATTATGCTGGAAAGATCGATAATTTAGATTTAATTGCCGCATATGCAGAACATTTAAGGAGAGCAATTTAAAATGACAGACGAACTATACATTCCAAGAAAATCAAGTAAAATACATATGGATTTTTTTAAGCGTGATTCAGAAACTGTTGCTAGAGATCTGCTTGGAAGAGTGATGGTTCATGAAAGGAGCAGTAAATCTCCAATTTATGTGCAATTAAAAGAAATTGCAGCATATGATGGATTCCCTGGAGATAATGAAGAAAAAGCTCGAAAAAAACATGGAAATTTATTTATATTACCGGGAGTTATGGGTGTAAGTTCTGCATATGGAAATTATATGATAGATGTTGGAACTAAAAACGGTTCTGAAGCCTCATGTATTACTTTAATTGGAGGAGATTTATTTGATAAGAGAGGTTTAAGAGAACAAGCAAAAGGTCCTGGTAAATTATCAAAAGCTCTTGAAATTGATTCATCTTATGATAATGCTCCAATAAATTTTGGTCAATTATGGATTGGTGGAGAGGCTATTGATCCAGACCAAATCCTAACAAGAAATAAATCAAATGTTCCAGAGAATTGTAAAGGGTATTTTTATTTTAGATAGATTCTATATTCTGACCATATATTTCATTAAACAATCTTGAAATAACTGTATAATTTTGATTGTTAAAAGGAAATTCAATATCGCAAAATCTTTCTATGCCTTCTTGATTGCCTGAGATATGATATCTAATAATGTCAGATGCTGGAGATCCAATTTGCAATTTAACAAAATAATATCTAGTTATAATTTCTAAGAAAGAATCCAGGTTCATTTCTTCATCTTTTTCTCTTGCAGATTTCATCAACTTAGGGTCCAAATAACTAAAATTTATAGTTCTATCTTTTAATTCTTCAGAATTGCACAGTCCTAGAAGAAATTCTTTATTCTTATTAACAAATCTTCTGCTAAGGCTTATTTGATTCCTTTTCATAAACTAGAAGTTATATTAGTGCTTATAAATATTTGTTTCATATCAAATACCTATTTCTAGATTTTTCTTGTCTAACCATCAAATAGTCTTCTCCCACTTCAGTTATGTAACCAGTTACAGTCATTGTTTCTGCCCCTAACGCTTTTCCAACGCTTACTGGACCTAATCTTTTCAATGTTCGTGATGTATCTTTGATTCTTGGCAAATTTGATTTTGTTGATATATTTACTAAAAATTGATGATTAATTATTGAATCATAAGGAATTCTATTAGACTCATCATCTGACCAATCTTCATCTATTTTATCCATTTCTAAAACAACTAATACTTTTCTTCCAAGATCTTCTTTAGAAAATTGACTTTCCATGATAATATACATGCATTTTGTCATTTAAACATTGTTATAGTCAATCCCTTAACCTATCCCCCTTCATAAACAATCCCCTTAACAACATCAATAAATTCAACACATAACTTTTCTATTTTATCAAGCTGATCTTCATCCTTAACTTCAAGATCAACTCCATACGTGTAATCTTCTCTTAACTCAATAAGACTATCTTCATGATTCTTTTCATCTTCCTCATATTTCATGAACTCAATAATTTCTCTATCAATTGATATCTTGCCTTGCTCTTGCAATGTTTCCATTAATGCAATAGTACAAGTCTGATTCCTAGATTCATATCCATGTTTTACTGCGATTGCTAAAAAGCAATGATACAAAGTGTAAAATCCAGCAGTTATAGACCAATCTGAAGAATTGTTTTTTCTTAATAATCTAAAAACTTCTAGATTATGTCTTGCTTTCTCCAAATGCCCTACGGCAAGTTTTCTATTCGGCTCTATTTTCAACAATCCTCTATGTCGAGCTTTCTTTTTCTGTTTCTTAAGCTCTTCAATTTCTTTCTCTGCCTTTTTCAAACACCAATCAAGATGTTTAGAAGCTTGCGAATCCATTTACAATCTCCATATATTCATCATACCCATACAGAACAATAGCTGTTTTAATGATTTCCATCATAGACTTATTATTATCCTTTATGTTTCTCATCAAATCTTCTTTTGTAGCTTTTATCACATGAAGTTTTTTTGGCAGCATATTCTGAAGCTTCTCAATTTCTTTATTTGCTTCACGAATGTCCTCTTTATCAAGAATAAGAAATACATCTATATCCTTAGCTTGTGAATAATTCCTAGATGCAGAACCATAAAATAATATAATCCTTCCTTTTTTATGCAGTGACTTAAACTCATCTTTCCATCTTTGGAACTTGCTTGCTTCATTAATCAAAGCAAATGCAATTAATTTCTGGACAAACTCTTCTTCTATATCAACTTTATATACAAATGATTTCCCAATCTTCTTACTTACTAAAATACTTGATTTCTCAAACCTCTTTAGTATCTTCATAGTCCCTACTTGAGTTATCCCTAGCTCCTTGCTTAGAGAATTTGCATTATAAAAATTAGTCACATCCTTGTAAATAAGCAATAAAGCTTCTTGCTTTTTCTTTGTCAATTCTATCATATATAACTCCTAGTTATGATATAATAACTTATAGTTAGTTTATAAAACTTGCTATTTAGTATGGTTTATAGAAGATTATTCTATTTTTAGTCCTATTTGGTATAAGGAGATTACAAATTTATTTAATTATTTAATCATTTATCTTCTTCAACTTCCTTATAATAAGGGCAAGTGATACTAATTAATCTCTCTATAATCCCGTCTTTATCTCTCATAGCAACCATATCAACTATTTCTTTCATATGGAATATTTTTTCTTCTATTTCTTTAAAAATATCCTCAAATAATTCTTCTCCAAGTTTGTCTTTTAAAATTTCCTTTAGCTTTTCTTCATCTTCTCTTCTTTCATCAAATGATTTAAGATATTTTTCAGCCAATTCCCGATATACTTCAAAAGTTTCCTTATTAACTCCTCCCTCTGATAATTCTAAAATCTCTGCAACTCTTTCTTTTAATCTAAACTTTTCTAAAAAATCTGTGAAACTAGAGATTGTTTGATTTAATAAAGAAATTCCTTTTGCTTGAATATTTTGATCCTGAGAAATAATTAATTTATGGGCCATTCTCATATTAATTTCAAAAGATAAAGCAAACTTTTTAGATAATTTTTCAATCTCAGGCATTGCAACATCTTGAATCACTTTCTCAATATCTTTGTAAATCTGCCTCTCACTAACTCCAAACTTTTTAGATAAACCCCTAATAACCGAACTTGAAATTCCAAATCCCCCCGTCATATTAAGGTAGCTTAGAATATTTTTTCTTCTTTCCACATGGTTGCCTTTTTTTCCTGCCATTTTTGAAACAAATTGAAACAGATTAAGTGTAAATCTTGTTTCATAACTTTTTCAACCTTTTATCTAATTTCTTAATTAACTTATTTAATTCTTTAACTCCTCCGCCAAGCTGCTTAACACTCTT